>JADFVG010000083.1 GCA_015222405.1 Chloroflexota bacterium | reverse complement strand
TCCACTCCCAAAGTAACCGCTCAGAGCGAAGGACAGGAGTGAGACCACCCCATCTGCCATACCCATGTCCGCATATTGCCCTTCGCCTGTCCTCTCCCTGGCCATGAGAGCGGCGAGGATGGCAATGGTGGCGTTCATTCCCCCGGCGGCAAAATCAGCTACCAAATTGCTCGGTATTAAGGGGGCACCGCCGGGAATGCCGATGAAGCCCAAGGCTCCACCGATTGATATGTAGTTTACGTCATGTCCCACCATGTTGTGATAGGGCCCATCCTGCCCGTAGCCGGTCAGGGAACAGTAAATGAGCCTGGGGTTTATCTCCTTGACGGTGTCGTAGTCCACCCCCAGGCGTTTCACCACCCCCGGTCTAAAGCCCTCGACAATCACGTCCACCCTTTCGGCGAGCTGATAGAAGATTTTGCGCGCCGGCTCAGCCTTCAGATTGAGGACGATGCTCCTCTTATTGCGCTCCACAGCATTATGGGCGATGGCCCTTTCCTCAGCGGACACCCCCAGCGCCAGGCGACCTTCTCGCGGCCCCTCAACCTTGAGAATGTCAGCTCCCAGGTCGCCCAGGATCATAGTGCAAAACGGTCCCGGAGCCAACCTGGATAAGTCCAAAACCTTTATTCCCTCCAGTGGCGTGGTCATGGCTTTTCCTCCTAGCAAAGATTTTTGGCAAGGATAATAGTAGAATATCCTCCATTGTGGGATAAAACCCTAGTGGTCATTCCTCATTGCCCTCTTTCCTCTCTTAGCCTGTAAAAAATGCCACACAGTGAAAACGAGCAGCCCAACAACGATCACGCTCAAGAAGGAGATAGTGCGGTCAACCAGAGCAATCGACCAAGCATCACTTCGGGCAACGGAGATGGTCAATAGCCCGGCGATTCCGGTCTCCACCAGGCCCAACCCCCCAGGGGTGAACGGTATGGCGACCAGCAGGGCATTGGCGAGGGCAACAAAGAGGATGAGGGGAAGCCCGATAGAAAAGCCCAGGGCCTCAGTAACCAAGAGCAGGCGGCCTGCCTCCAGCAGCCAGATCCCGACACTCAAAGAAGTCAGAAGTGGGAGCTGGTCAAAGCTGCCCAGGGTCCCCTCACGAAAAAGGTTGAATGTCCGCCGTATCCTCATCGGTAACCGTCGCTCCACCACGCTGCCAAACTGCCCCATGACCCCGAGGAGGATGGCGATAACAACAAGCATAGCGACTCCAACACCCAAAACCACTGTTACCACGACCATACCCCTGCCCCCCACGAGGCCAATCACAGCCACCCCGAGGAGAAGAAATATGATGATGACGTCCAAAACCCGCTCGGCAAGGACGGTGCCAATGGTCTTGGAGAAACTGACATCAGCATGCTCTTTGAGAAGGTAACCACGGTAGGCATCGCCCAACCTGGCATAGAGGATGCAGTTGGCAAACCAATTGATAAGCATGATCTGGGTCAGACCGCCAAGAGAGGGTAGGTTCACTCCCCGTTCCTGGCGAAAGCCCACGTTGTGCAGCAGCACTCGCCACCGCCAGGCGCGCAAAGGGAAGGTTAGATAATAGGAGCCAAAGGCCAGAGCATAGTACAGGGGATTGCAACCTGTAATCGCATCCCAGACAGACCCGAAGTCAATGTCCAGCCTTTCAAAGGCGAAGATGAGAAGGGCAAAGGCAACGACGAAGGAGAGCAGGGTCCGAACATTGAGGAATCGCCTCCTAAGGGAGATCTCCTCTTCTTCCACAGGGGCGACTTCTCTGTTGGAGTTATCAGCCACAGATCTTCCTTTGTCTCGTTAACCTTATTAACGGACGCTTAGCTGGGATCCCAACACGCCGCGGGTAGCCATTGGGGGTGGCGCTGAGCTTATCAATGATAACCAGGGCGCGTTCCCCTCCCAGTTCCTCCAGACTGAACTTCATCACTTCCCTCAGCCTGCCCCCCATAACAGCGATAGCTGTTGTCGCTTGCTCTATCTCAGCCTCGATTTCACCCTTCTTCTGGGCGATAAATGAGCCCCCCACGGCACAGAAGGGCAACGCCAGCTCAACAAGGGTTGGTAGTTGCGCCACCGCCCTTGAGAGGACGAGATCGAATCGCTCTCGATAGTTCCTCTCTCGAGCCAGGTCCTCAGCCCTAGCGGTCAAAACCTCAACCCGGTCAAGTCCAAGCACCCCCACCAGATGACGCAAAAAGCTCGTCCTTTTCCCCACAGAGTCAAGCAAAACCAAATGAATGCTGGGGAAAAGGATCTTCAGGGGAATACCGGGGAGCCCGGCGCCTGCGCCCAGATCAAGGAGGTGCAAAGGGCGAGACATATCCTCCACCGCAAGGACTATGGTAAGGGAATCGAGGAAGTGCTTCACCTGCACCTCCTCATAATCGACAATGGCGGTAAGGTTCACCCTCCTGTTCCAAAGGATAAGCTCCTGATAATAGGTCTCAAACTGCTCCACCTGCTCTTGAGTGAGGTCAAGCCCGAAACTTTTGGCACCAGCGATAAGCCTCTTCATGCCAATGTCAAAGGACCCCCGGGAGTCAGATATTGTTGTTGAATTATAACACCATGCTCTGACCTATGCCAAGGCACTTTTTTCGAGCTAATGGCTGTGACAGATCGGTAGGCTATTTGGCTATCTGAGCAAGTAATTAGCATAAGCTAAGAAGGGGGATAGAAAGCGGAAACACGCTAGCCCACCACAGCCTTTAGGTCGAAAAAGTTGACTTTGCCAACCGGAGAAAATAAAATACAGTCGCCACAGAGAGAAAGCGGAGAAGAAAAAAAGGAGGTGGGCTGATGGCAGTGAAGGCTTTTGTCCTAATTGAGGTCGCGGTAGGCAAGACCAAGGAAGTGGTGGCTACGCTCACTACCCTTCAGAAGCAGGTGAGTGAGGTAAGGTCGGTGGACGCGGTGACCGGACCCTATGACGTCATCGTAGTGGTAGAGGCGGCAGATGTGAACGCCATTGGCGACCTGGTGACAAGAAACATCCATTCCGTTGACGGCATCGCCAGAACAGTAACCTGCCTTACGGTGCAGCTCGGCTAGGCCGAGGACTGCTTACCAAAAGCGGTAAGAGCCTTGGTTTCCTATCGCCAATCGAGGGCTGTGTTTTCTGTCACTATTGACTCAGCCCATAAAATAGGTATAATGGGGGCGCTGTAGCGAAGCCTCGCTCCTCAGCGTGGGGATATTGATGGAACAATAACTTGAAGCTCTTTACTCCCATCAGAAAACCTCGTAGCGTGGACAGGTTTAGGATTGTCCAGGGCATGAGAAGGAGGTAGACTGGGTGGACTTTGAACCAATTGCAGGAACAGAGGAGCTGAGAAAGGAATTTGAGGACTTCTTCAAGGAAGTGATGAAGGACGCCCCACCGGGATGGGAAAACTCCCCCGACGACCTCGCCACTGATGAAGGCTGGGCCTTCCACCGAAGAGTAGCTCGTGAGCTAGGTAAAAGGGGATGGTTGTCCCTGGCCTGGCCCAAAAAATATGGGGGGCTGGGAAAATCCATCTTCGAGCAGCTTACTTTCAATGAGGTGAGGGCTTACTACAGGGCACCTGGGGTGGATGGGTTCGGGATGGCGATGGTTGCCCCTACCCTGCTTGCGATGGGGACTGAGGAGCAAAGAGAGGAGTTCCTCCCTCCTATCGCCAGAGGAGAAGTAACCTGGGCCCAACTTTGGAGTGAGCCGGAGGCCGGCTCCGACCTAGCCAATGTCCAAACCATGGCGGTCAGGGACGGGGATTACTACATACTAAACGGGCAGAAGGTCTGGACCACCGGTGCTCACAATGCTGACTGGGCCTTTGCTGTGGTGAGGACAAGCAAGGAGCTGACAAGAAGCCGAGGGCTTTCCTTCCTCCTTTTTGACCTCAAGAGCCCTGGGGTCGAGATTCGCCCCCTACCGACAATGTCCAGCCACTCTCGGAAGGTGGAGGCATATTTCAACGAGGTCTTCTTGGATGATGTGCGAGTCCTGGTGAAGAACAGGGTCGGGGAGGAAAACCAGGGCTGGGCCATTACCCGAGCTACGATGAACTTCGAGAGGTCCGGGCTTGCGGGACTTGGTGGGATAAGGCACTCCCTAGACGAGCTCATAGACTTTTGCAAGGAGACGAGATGGAGAGGCAAGCCCTTGTCTGAAGACCCCCTCATTCGATACCGCCTGGCTGAAATCGCCGTAGGTATCACGGCAGGGCAGGCTACAGCCCGCCATGTCCTCTGGGGGCAGCACAGGGTAGAAATGGGAGAGGCGCCGGCTATGGAGATGGTCCCCCGGGCCTCCTCGATGAAATATTATCAAACTGAATTGGATCAGCGCTTCGTCTATCTGGGATGTCAAATTATGGGGCTTTACGGGCAATTGAAGCGGGAGTCAAAATGGGCACCCATGGCAGGGAAGTTTGAGAGGCTATACCAGTCTGCCCCCGGCCCGAACATCTACGCCGGCTCTACCGAGATCCAGAAAAACCTCGTCGCCTGGATAGGTTTAGGATTGCCCAGGACGTAAGAAAGAATTTGGCGCGAGGAGAAAGGAAAAATGAACCTCGACTTCACCGAAGAGCAAGAGATGTTAAGAACAATGGCTCGGGACTTACTCCAAACGGAGTGCCCCAAGACTTTGGTTAGGGAGCTGGAGGAAAGTGACCTGGGTTACTCTCCGGAGTTGTGGAAAAAGATGGCAGAGCTAGGGTGGCAAGGGTTGACTTTCCCCGAGGAATATGGTGGCACTGGGATGACCTTCTTTGAGTTGGCACTCCTCGTCGAGGAAATGGGGCGTAATATCCTTCCCGGACCCTTCATCTCCACACTCGTGTGTGGACTAACCATACTGGAAGCAGGGTCGGAGCAGCAGAAAAGGGAATTCCTCCCCAAAGTAGCTGCGGGGGAGATGATCCTCACTTTGGCTTTGACCGAACCCAGTGCTAGCTGGAAGCCTGAGCATATTTCCGTTCGAGCTGTCGCCAGCAATGAGGAGTATGTGATCAACGGAACCAAGCTCTTTGTGCCTGATGCTCATGTTGCTGATTACCTCCTCGTTGTAGCCAGAACCGAGGACAGTACCAGGCCGGAGGAGGGGATTACCGTTTTTTTGGTGGACGCCAGGAGTCCTGGTATCCAATGCGAACCCCAGCTTACCCTGGGTCTGGATAATAAAGCTGAGGTCGTATTTAAGGATGTCAGGGTGCCCAAAGGGAACATCCTGGGCGAGCTGAACCAGGGATGGAAAGTGGTGCAGATCGCCATGACCAAAGGGACGGCGTTGAAAATTGCTGAGATGAGCGGCGGGTGTCAGGCGAGCTTAGAGATGGCCAATGCCTTTGTCAAGGAAAGGGTACAATATGGACGACCTATCGGCACCTTTCAGGTTATCCAGCACTACCTGGCGGATGTATGGGGGAAGACGGATAGGACCACCCATATCGCCTGGGAAATCTGCTGGAAGGTAGGCGCAGGCGTGGCTACTCCCTTCGAGGTAGCGGCTGCCAAGGCGTGGACAAACGAAGCCTATAAGTGGGTTACAGAGAGGTGCGTCCAGTGTCACGGGGCTATCGGCACCACCAGAGACCATGATATGGGGCTATACTATCGTCGCGCCAAGGTGGCAGAGCTAGACTATGGGGATACCGATTCCCAGATGGAGGTGGTTGCTCAGCAAATGGGCCTTTAAACCCATGAAAACGACCCAAGACGAAGGATAAGGAAGCAACTAGTCCAGAATAAGGAAAGGAGGAGATGTGGACTTAGGTTTTAGCGAAGAGCAGGAAATGCTGAGAACAACAACACGCGATTTTCTCACCAATGAATGTCCTGCGGAGCTGGTAAAGGAGATGGTCGAGGATGAGAAAGGCTATACTCCAGAGCTGTGGAGGAAGATGGCTGAATTGGGTTGGATGGGGCTGACATTTCCTGAGGAATATGATGGTATGGGGATGACCTTCCTCGATCTGGTCGTTCTCCTTGAGGAGATCGGGCGAGCCTGCCTCCCCGGTCCCTTTTTCTCCACGGTGGTCCTCGCTGGCTATGCCATCCTGGAGGCGGGGAGTGAGGAGCAGAAAAAGGAGCTCCTGCCCAAGATCTCGAACGGGGAGTTGATCCTTACCCTTGCCCTTACCGAGCCCAGCGCCAGTTATGAGCCTGGTGGGATCAAGGTTAAAGCCAGCCCCAAAAACGGTGATTATGTCATCAATGGCACCAAGCTTTTCGTTCCCGATGCCAACGTAGCCGACTATATGATATGCGTCGCTAGGACCAAGGATGAAGCCTCTCCAGAGGAGGGGATCACCCTCTTCCTCGTCGATGCCAAGAGCCCGGGGATCAGCACCACGCTGTTGAAGACCATAGCCGGCGACAAGCAATGCGAGGTCATCTTCGATGATGTCAAGGTGCCCAAAGGGAACATCCTGGGCGAGCTGGACAAGGGCTGGCCGGTAGTGGAGAAGGTATTGGAGAAGGCTACAGTGGGGCTTTGCGCCCAGATGGTGGGCGGTGCTCAAAAAGCGATGGAGATGAGCGTCGATTATGCCAAGGAGAGGATCCAGTTTGGGCGGCCCATCGGCAGCTTCCAATCGATCCAGAACTACTGCGCCGACATGGTCACCGATGTCGATGGCTCGAAATACATCACCTACGAGGCAGCGTGGAAGCTCTCAGAAGGAATGCCTGCTGCCATGGAGGTCTCGATGGCAAAGGCCTGGACCAGCGAGGCCTGCTGCCGGGTAACCGCTTTGGGGCACCAGATTCATGGCGCTATTGGCTTCACCGTTGACCACGATTTGCCCCTCTACTTCAAGCAGGCCAAGGCAGGAGAGGCTACCTTTGGCAACGCCGATCTCCACCGCGAGGTGGTGGCCAAGCAGCTAGGACTTTAGCCTTTAGGAATAGCGAAGGGGGAGAGCTATCGGAAAGCGGGTGGCCCTCCCACATATATCATTCTTTCCCTGCTCCCTCACAAGGGGGTGCAGGGTTCCCCCTGCCAGGGTTCTAGGGGTGTCCCCTAATTATATTTCCTCCCCCTCTCCTTGAGAAGGGGGTGCAGGGTTCCCCCTGCCAGGGTTCTAGGGGTGTCCCCTGGTTATATTCCCTCCCTCTCTCTCAGAAAGGGGTGCAGGGTTCTCCCTGCCAGGGTTTTAGGGGTGTCCCCTAATTATATTTACTCCCCCGCTCCTTCAGAAAGGGGTGCAGGGTTCTCCCTGCCAGGGTTTTAGGGGTGTCCCCTGGTTATATT
>JADFVG010000082.1 GCA_015222405.1 Chloroflexota bacterium | reverse complement strand
CATAAAGGACGAAATACTGGAGAAGATAGAGCCCTTATGGGACGTCAAAGAGGTAGTGGTCGAATTCACAGAATAGCATATCGGCTAAAAGAGGTATCTGGTAGGCCAAACAAGACTTCTGCAAAACCGATCGAGACTTTCTTTGAACTATCGATAATTTCTGCTCCTTCCACATCAGAGGAGCAGAGCTATGGCCCTACATGACTATTCTTCGCCCTGTCCAAACCGAACTGTAAGAACCAAGGCTTACTTAGAGCCCAGTGAAGTAGAAAGCCTAGAGAAATGTGCCAGCAATCTTCGTGACAGACTACTAATTCGCCTCCTATTTCACCTGGGATGTCGCGTGTCCGAAGCTCTAGCTTTACAAGTCCAGGACATAGATTTTGGCCAAGGCACGGTAGTCATTCAGCATCTCAAGTGTCGCGTCAGGCTTTCCTGCCACATGTGCGGGGCAAGACTTGGGGCGGCTCACGTTTTTTGCCCCAAATGTGGTGGCAGGATAGAGAAGAGTCAAGCCGAAGAGCAGCAACACCGTCGGCAGAGAGTTTTGCCAATCGACAGTCACACTCTCGACGTGCTCAAAGAATATGTTGAACGGGGTAGCCCCGTAATACGGGATGGCAAGCGACTAATCTTCGGAATAAATCAGCACCGTGCGTGGCAGGTCGTCAAGGAGTGTGCGGAGAAGGCTGGGCTGCCGAAACTGGTCAATCCTGAAACAGGGAGAGTGCACAATGTTAGCCCCCACACGTTATAAGGGATGCCTTTGCAGTCCATGCAGTAAAACTCGATGATTCAGGCGATGGGCTGCGACTTCTTCAAGAACATCTGGGTCATCGCAACTTCAACACGACCGCTAGTACAGAAAAATATCTGGCACAGAACATCAAGAATGGTATCAGAAACTGTGGAGCAAGAAAGATTGATCGGCACATCTTGTATCTCCGAGGTGAAATAGAGTGGCTGAGCTGCTGAGACCAGCCAGGGGCGGCTTTCTCCGTCCTTTTGGCTGTGGATGGTTTATTCGTGAGTTTCTTCTGAGGCGCGGCCCGAACGGATCGCCGGTAATTAACCCTGAGGTTGGAGCTCCTCAAGTCGATGTTTTTCATTTCTATAAGAGAGCGTTGATGCGACCTACAGCAGTGGACCAGGCAACGAGAGTGGAGGAAAAGCAAGCCCGGCTAGAGCGGCGTGGCATAGATCCCAGTAACATCGAGTCACTAGCTGAGAAGTATCTGGCCCGGATGCCATACAAATCTCGAGGCTGCCGATTCCATAGTTTTGTCGTGTATTTCTCCAACCTTCAAAGATTAAATTGGGTGGAATCTAGCGGACGAGAAGAGCCGTCGAGTTTTCAAGATCATTACCCACCTGGTCCGCCGCGCCGATATTTCCGTCTCACTGACGCTGGCAGAGCTACTCCTGAGACAGCCTGGACTAATCCCTATCGCGCTCTTTACGGCTAATAGCCGGTCAACCGATGCAAAGCCAAGAATAGTTTCTGACTAATGAAATACAAAGAAAATCAGAGGTGGGCTCTCTTGTCCAGCTTTTGTTCAAATAGTGTTCAGGACTCCGTTCAAATGTCGGTTACATCGTTCAAATGTGGTTCAAATGTCCACGATTTATCAGTGGAAAAATCACCTGTAAAAGGAGAGTGAAAATGGAAAAGTTAACAGTAAGGAAGAAACTCGCCGTTGTCAGACTTTACCTGTCCGGTCTATCCTATGACGAGATTGCCGCCAGAAACGGTATCAGCAAAGGGACGGTCGCCAACGTGGTCGCCGACTCGAGGAGAAATATTACCAACCCTTAAGGGCTCATCTAACCATGATACCTAAAGGAAGGAAAAGCTACAATGGCAGGATAGAGCGCTCCCACTGCGCTGATGATAAAGAGGTTTATACCGCTTTTTGGCCAATATCCAGGATGAACAGGATTTCCTGGAAAAGGCAGCAGGCTGGGAATACTTCTACGACCTGGTAAGACTACATTATGGAGAAGGGGTGGACGGAAAGACACCATTTGAAAAGCTAAAGGAGTTCGGTCATGATTTACCGGAGGAGTTTGTTTTGTTTCCGCCAATCATTCTGGACGCTATCAGCACCGATTGGTTATTACAGACTGGTAATGATCTCCTGGCCCATTACAGGCTGAATTGTGGTCAATAGCTGCCCCGGCTGTGAGATTCTGTTGATTGACGGCACGATGTGGAACAAGGTCCCGCTAAGAGTGATGCAGGTTACGGAGCCGGTGGCATAATGCCTATTTCACCGCTTGCTGGCACACTTGGTAACCAAGGTCAAAGGCCTTAATATTAACTGGAGCTACTTTGGCCGGAAAACGCGCCTCGATACGCTCCTTTATCGTCGCTATTTTTAGCGGGAGCAGCTCGGTACCAAATAATGCCCCCAGCATCACAATGTTGGCCGCCAACAGGCTGCCAGCTTCCCGGGCAATTTGAGCGGCATCCAGTTTGATTATCTTGCCGGTGATGCTGTTCAGCTTTTCCACTATTTGCTCTAGACTGGGATAACTGCTCTGACCCAGCGAGACAGTGAAAGGAATTATCGGTACCGTATTAAGTATGACCAAACCTGACTTCGATAGAAAGTGTGCGTTCCTCAGTGCCTCAGAAGGCTCCAGCCCCATGACGATGTCGCACTTTCCTGCCGGGATGAGAGGACCATACACGTCCTCTCCAACTCTGATGATGGTGGTTACCGAGCCACCCCTGACCGCCATCCCCAGTATCTCGGACCCTCTAACGCTCAATCCATCGGCAATTGCTGCCTTTCCGAGCAGCTCCGACAT
>JADFVG010000081.1 GCA_015222405.1 Chloroflexota bacterium | reverse complement strand
GCGCGTGGTTCATATAGCATGTCTAAGCTACCCCAAGTAAAAGGCGATAGACTGGTAAGCGCCCTTAGCAAAGAGGGCTGGTATATTGACCGCGCCCGTGGCAGCCATGTTATTATGAGACATGAAGATAGACCCGGTGCCAAGATAATCATCCCTGTGCATGGAAAGCCGGTGAAGCCTGGAACTTTAAGTAACATATTGAAAAAGGCGGGGCTTTCAGCAGAGGAGATCAAGAAGCTTCTATAGGAGGCTAATCATGTTGAAATATACCGTTATCCTTGTGCCCGAAGAGGAAGGTGGCTATTCTGTGGAAGTGCCCGCTCTCCCCGGATGCTACACTCAAGGAGAGACCAGAGAAGAGGCGATAGCCATAGTCAAGGAGGCAATCGAGCTGTACTTGGAATCCTGCAAAGCCCATAACGAGCCTATACCTGAAGAATCAGGTGTTGAGTCTTTAATTATTGAAGTCAAGGAGCCAGTGGCATAAACACGCTGCTTCTAAGTTCTTAAGCAGGCATGAGTTCCATTTGAGTGTGACATCTCAAACCTTCGGTGAGGCAAATTATCACCCTATCCCACAAGAGAGCGCTCTGCGCGTTAGCCCGTGGAGCCAAATAACTACTTAGGTGAGACAAGAGGGCCAGATTAAATATGCCCATCAAGATCCTAACCCCAGATGTCGTCTCCAAGATCGCTGCCGGCGAGGTGGTGGAGAGACCGGCCTCGGTGGTGAAGGAGCTTATCGAGAACTCCCTGGATGCCGGTGCCACCCAGGTCTCCATCGAGGCCCGCGGCGGTGGGGTGAGCCTGATCCGGGTCAGCGATAACGGCCTGGGCATCCCCGCCGATGAGGTGGAGCTTGCCTTTCATCGCTACGCCACGAGCAAGATCAACGACATGGCCGACCTTGACACCATTTCCAGCCTTGGCTTCAGGGGCGAGGCGCTGCCCAGCATCGCCGCCGTCGCCGAGGTAGAGATTCTGGCCCGCACCACAGGCGAGATAGCAGGAACCTACCTTAAACTTCAACATGGCAAGGTGGTGGAAAAAACCAAAAGAGGCTGCCCTGTGGGGACCACGGTCACGGTGCGCAATCTCTTCCGCAATGTTCCCGCAAGGTTGAAATTCCTCAAGTCGGTGGCAACCGAGAGCGGTCATATCTCCAACCTGGTGAGCCAGTATAGCCTCGCCTTCCCCGAGGTGAGGTTCAGCCTTGTAACCGAGGGGAGGATGGCACTTCAGACCCCGGGAAGTGACAGCCTGCGCGATGCGCTGGTCAAGGTCTATGGGCTGGACACAGCCGAGGCTATGATCGAGGTCAAAGAAGGGGAGCAGTTGCCTCGCATCTCAGGCTTTGTCAGTGCCCCTTCGCTTTCCCGCTCCAGCCGCAGCCATCTTAGCTTCTTCGTCAACCGGCGCTGGGTTAGGAGCCGCCTCTTAAGCCGCGCCGTGGAGGACGCCTATCAGGGAATGCTCATGGTGGGGAGGCATCCGATAGCGGTGCTCAATATCTCCCTTCCCGGCGATGATGTTGACATCAATGTCCATCCGACCAAGAACGAGGTCAGATTCCGCTACGAGCATGCCCTATTTGCCGCCGTTCAGAAAGCGGTGCGAGCCGCTTTGGTGGAACAGATGCCTGTGCCGCAGGTGAGGCAGCCAACGCCGGTCGGAGGACACCTGGAACAAGAGCCATTGTGGGCCAAGAAGGAAGAGGTTGTCGCAGCGCCCCTCTTTGCCCCCACGGAGACGGAAAGGCGACTTCCCATCCTGCGCGTCCTCGGTCAGGTGGCCACCACCTACATCATCGCCGAGGGACCCGATGGCCTATACCTCATCGATCAGCATGCCGCCCACGAGCGCATCCTGTTTGAAAAGGTTCGCGCCCAGCAAGCGCGAAGGGAGGTGGAGGTTCAGGGGCTGCTTGAGCCCGTGACCATCGAGGTTACGCCTCGCCAGGAGGAGTTGCTCAAGGCGGGAGGTGAAATTCTAGCCGCCTATGGCTTCGCCATCGAACCCTTTGGTCAGCGAACCTACCTTGTGCGCGCTGTGCCGGCCGTGGTCAAAGAGAGGGTCGCTGAGGCAGTGGGGGAAGTTCTCGATGCTCTGAGTAGCGAAGGCAACCCAAAAGAATGGGAGCAAAAGGTAGCCATTTCCCTGGCCTGTCATAGCGCGGTAAGGGCCGGCCAGGTATTAAGCCCGGATGAGATGCGCCAACTGATGCGTGAACTGGAGCAGACGGAGCTACCTCTTACCTGCCCCCATGGCAGACCGACAATGATCCGCTTTAGTTCCTCCCAACTGGAGAGGGAATTCGGCAGAGGCTAAAACCCTATAGCCTGAGATAGCCGTGGGCGTAGAGGGTCTTGCCTTCCAGAACCCGGATCGTCTTCAAGATATCGCTTTGCTCCGGGTCGCTGGTATCGATGATGCTGGGGTCAAACTCCTCATCCGCAGCATAAGCATCATAGAGTGCGAGGTAAACTTTGCCCTTGGCGGTGGAATCATCGCGGCTCTCGATGATGCGTATTGCCTCCATGATCTCGTCATCAAATGGGTCGAGGATTGCGGAATCAAGCCCGGCCCCCATAAGCATCACCAGGTAGATGCGATTCAGGATAGGTCTTACATCTGGGGGAGCGCCGCTGGATATATTCGAAAGACCACAGATGGTGTGAAGCGGGGGATCGGTTAACTGCCTGAAGGGGCGCACCGCCTTGACCACCTCGGGAGCATGCTCCTGAGTGCCATCCACGGTCAGCACCAGGGGATCGATGTAGACATTCTCCAGTGGCACGCCATACTGCTCTATGGCAGGCATCAGGTCCTCAAAAACGATATCAACTCTGGCCTCGGCTGTTACCGGCAACCCGGTGACGCGCAGGGTGAGGGCGATGATGTTGCAATCATGACTTGCAGCTAGAGGGAACAAAACGCCCATGCGCTCCGGGTCAGCATTGGTGCTATTGATCATCGGCTTCTGCTTGCAGACCTTTAACCCTGTCTTGATGGCTTCAGGATTAGTGGTGTCCAGGGACAGAGGGACGTCCACCACCTCCTGAACGGTGTTCACCAGCCATTCCATCACCTCAGGCCCTGCCTTCTTCTGGGGACCAATGTTGAGGTCGAGCATGTTAGCCCCTTTATCCACCTGGCGCTTGACCAGGTCCTGAATGAAGCCCTTGTCCCGTTCCTCGATGGCTGTCCTCACCCTGCTTGATATAATTTGCAGACATTCCCCTATAGCAATCACAGATCTCCTCCTTTGTTCAACCTATAGCGCCCCCAGCGGAAAATCTTGCTCTATCCAACCAAATCAAGCTTCCTCGCTATCTCCAAAACCCCTTTCTTTAGGGGTGACTCTGGGGGAAGCTCAATCAGGGGCGCGCCTCTTATCTCCAGCTTCATCATCGCCGGGTCTTCAGGGAGCACGCCAATAAGCTCAAGGCCCGCTTCCTTTATCGCTGCCTCAATCTCGCTGGGAACACCGTCAGCCACCCGATTGACCACCAAGACGATCCTGTCGACATGACTTCTCAGCTCGCCAATGAGTTCCTTCATCCGGGCGGCAGCAGATATCCCCCTCATCGTTGGGTCTGAGGTGAGGAGCAGGATGTCAACATCCTGTGTCGTCTGCCGGCTTATGTGCTCCATACCAGCTTCGGAGTCCACAACCACATAGTCATAATTATTGGCCAGGCGGCCAATGCAGACACGAAGCCAATTATTGGCAGCACAGTAACAACCGGGACCCTCAGGGCGACCCATAGCCAAAAGGTCAAACCCCTTTGACTCTACCAGCGACTCCTGCACCCGCATCTCCATATAATCCTGCTTTGGTATACTGATGAGGCGCTTCCTTACCTTGGAGTCGAGCATCTCCTCACGCACAGCACCCACAGTGTCTTTCATGGGCACTCCCAGCGCCATGTGAAGATTGGAGCTAGGGTCACCATCAATGGCCAGGACCACGCCCTTCTCAGTGAGAAGATTGATCAGAAGGGCTGCGACAGCGGTCTTGCCCGTGCCCCCTTTCCCTGCAAGGACAATGGTCTTAGTCATCAGTTTTACCCCTTATCATACGTGAGATGGTGTTAGGCTGCCCAATATTGCTTGAGGAAGCCGCCTACATCCACCGCCTCACGGGGACCAACCATGATCTTCCACTCGGGGAGCTCCTCCTCAAGCTCCCCCCTGAGTATGGCAACACCCCCGGGAAGTATCAGGCTTTTATGGCTGACCTTCTCGCCGACATTGAACTCCTTGGCCGTTTTGGCGATCCTCTCGGCATCGAACTTGCCAGCAGACCAGGCGGTGAGCACCGAGAGGCCCTCGGTATCGCATACCAGAAGCCAGGAAGGAAAGCCGCTGGACTCCAGCTCACCAGCGATGGAGAAGTAGGTGAGGGAGAAGTTGGTGGTAACACATAGCGGGCTTTCTGGTTTTGGAGTGCTTATCTCATATATTCCTGGCGTCATCTGAATCGGCTTCTGTGGGTCGGTGTAGATGTTAAGGCGCAGGGTGAGCAAGGGATAGGCTATGCCAGGGGAGAAATGGTCGAGGACAATAATCCCAGAATACTTGGCAACCTGCTGTCCAGCAAGAAGTGCCTCCTCCTCCACATTTGCTGCCGCCTCGCCTGGGAAGGTGATGATGGGGTAGCCCAGAGGGCGGAAGCTCTTCCTTACCGCCAGGCGGCGAAGCTGAGTTAGGTTGACGAGGGATGGGCCAAAATCGCGGGCACCAGGATCGAGGATCACATCCTCCACCCCCTTACCGGTAACATTTTCTACTAACCCCGCAAGCTCTCCCAGACCCTCAGGCTCACAAACTGCCAGCGGACACTGATACTTGAGGGCCAGCTCCGCCATCTGCTCCCAGTTATCTTTAGTTGCGGCGTAGAGCAGCGGCTTGGCGCTGGCCACTTTTTCCAACGCCTGGCTTAGAACTGAGGGCTCCTTTGACATAAGAATCAAGGGAAGGTCTGTTTTGGAACTGACCAGCTCCACGCACTTGACGAAGTTGGCGCCATCCTGGGACTCGTTCTCGATGGCGAAGCCGTCCATCTTGAGCTCCATGCCTACCCGCTCCACGCTATAACCCGCCACCTCAGCCACGAGCTTGGCTACAGCATCGGCAGGTTCGCTGTCCTTAACCCGCACCACAAAGCCCGGGGGATGATAGAAGGTCTTCTCATGGCGGAACATGACCACCTCATTGCCGACCTCGATCTTCCTCTCGCCAGCGCCGATGGTCACCAGGCGAATTGGAGGCCTGGAAGCTGCCTCCAGGGCCTGCTTGGCCTCCTCGGAAACATAGGGGCACAACGATAACTCTACGGCCTTGGCAGCAAGCTTCATGGCAAAGGCAAGGCAGGTGGGAAAGCCGCACTCCTTACAATTGGTCTTTGGCAGATGTTTGTAGATTTCAATGCCAGTAAGTGCCATTTGGTTGCCTCCTCTCAAGCACTCATAAGCTTATCGATTGTTGCCTTTATTACCTCCACAGTTTTGGGGTGGCGTAGCACCACAATATCGGCACCGGCGTTAAGCACGATAGAGGCGGTTATCTCCTCCCAGATCAAAGAGCGCTCCTCATGCTCTCCCCACGAGGGGGGTACCCCTTCAGCAACCCTTGACTCCTTCTGCCGCCAGGATTCTGCTCCCGCAGGCGAGATCATGGGCATGGCCGCCATGCTGTCTCCCCCCAGTGCTGCTATCCTCAACCGCTCTATCACTGAGTAGGTATATTCTACACCATAGCCCAAAGCGCCTGTATCGGGGTCCATGATAATAGAATCTGGGGAGAGACCCACATCGCATAGAAGGATATTGAGTTGCTTGGCAAGGTTGATCTCTAGGGGGGTATGGGCAATAGCCACATGGCCATCGGCGATGCAGGTGGCGGCGATGGTGCGATGGTTTTTCTCCTCGCAATTGCCCAGGGCTACCCTTTGCCCCTTGGCAACCTCCGAGGCTGCCACCAGCACCTCATTGTCCTTTTCCGCCACCCCGGGCCCGTATATGATAAGGGGGATATCCACTGCAGAGAGAACCTTATCCACATTTTTCCTCGCCTCGTCAGCCCCGGTATTTGCCTCTTCGGGGTGGGCGCTCTTGAGGGAAAGGGCGATGATATCGGCACCGTACTCCACTGCCTTCTTGGCCCAGGCTGCGGGGTCAGCGAGGACATCGCCCCAGGCACCAACCAGATGAGGCGACCAATCCTTGGGCTCACTGTCCTGAACCTCTATGGCAATTATCGGTCTATGGGGCAACGAGCCCTCGAAG
This sequence comes from Chloroflexota bacterium, assembly GCA_015222405.1. Classification (GTDB taxonomy): domain Bacteria; phylum Chloroflexota; class Dehalococcoidia; order E44-bin15; family E44-bin15; genus JADFVG01. The sequence continues at coordinate 8,400 of JADFVG010000081.1, read as the reverse complement.
TGGAGAAAGGGGAGGGTGGACTCACCACCGACGACCACGCTCTTCCTGCCATTGCCCCCCAGTGTCACCTCGTGCACCTTTCCCGTCCACTTCTCAGTGGGTACTTCAACTGCTGCCATGACAGTCTCTCCTTTCCTTCAACCTGTCGTTAAACAAGGGTCGAGGAAGTCGACCCTTGTTTAGGTGTTTCCTCTAAGTTTTGGTACTAAATTATGGACTCCATAGTGAGGGCCGGATGCCCCTTTTCTTCCAAGAAGGGGAGCAATTCCTCGACGGTGGTTGCTACGGTACCATCAGCGATCTTATCCATGAGGTCAGGAACGCCCTCGCGCTCACAGACCTCCTTAAGCTCTTCAGCGAACTCCTCCTTGACATTCTTTGAAAGCCAGACCACTCGCTTGATGCCGCCCTCCACCGGGATAAACTTCTTGCTCGTGACATAGAGCTTGGCGTGCCCCATCATCCCCGGCGTCTGCAGACCACCACCTACAGTGCCCATCAGGGTGGTGAAGGTCATGCCACAGGGGGTCATGCTGTAGTCATCTCGGTTCACGATCATCACCCCATTGGCCTCAGGGATGAGCGCCATCACACACTCGCAGCAGCCGCAGGTGGTCATCGGGGAATCCATGAGGGAGTAGATGGTGAAACGCTCCACATTCCTGTTGGAATGCTCATAGACGAAACTGTTAACACCTTCCCATTCCCCCAGCACCGGGTCGATGCATCTTCCCTTAGGAACGGGCTGGTTGGGACCGGTGGGGCTGATCTCGAAGGCGGCGCGGCAGTCAAGCCAGCTATAGGCGCCACAAAGTCCGGTGCGCTCGGGATTTATCACGCACACGTGATTGGGGGCGAAGGACTGGCAAAGGGTGCAGCTATAGTAGGTGTCCACCGCTTCATCGGTCATACCTGCTATCCGGGCATCCCTCTCATGATAAACGCCGCGAGCCTGGTCCCTCAGTTCTTCAACCTTATCCAGCTCGGTGTAAAGGGTAATCTGCACCTTGTCCACGATGGCGCCGAAATCGTTGTGAAGGTTGGTATGCAGGATGACGCCAAGGTGTTTCAGGCCGAAGCCCTTATCCACGGCCGATTTACTGAAGCGGAGCCAGGCAATGTCCCTCTGCGCTATATGCTGTACGCCTTCAGCGCCGTTGATGAAGTGGTGGATCTGGCGCTCCAGAACAGGCTCGAAGTCCTTCTGCATCTTTCGACCTGCTACCGCCACCACGATGCCCAGGGGCATTTTCACCCCCTCCTCAAAGCTGTCGAGGTTCGGCCCGACAATGGCGATCTTGCCATCCTGAACCTTATCCATATCCTTCATCGCCAGCCATTCAAAGCAAGTGCCACCCTTGCCCCCAGCCTCAGCACGGAGGTTCTCACGGCGAACCACCTCGCCCTCAAAGGCAGGGCCAAAGGCAACGGGAATGTCAACCTTGGGGATCTTGATCTTGATCCCTCTCACCTCGATGCAGCGCTGTATCAGCCTCTCCGCCCGCTCCATATCATCCTTTCCCGGGATGTCATCGAAAGGCATGCTGACCACATGCTCATATTTGGTGATACCCGTAGGCAGGATATTGGGCACCACGGTATCGCAGATGGCGGGGAAGCCGTAGGTGATGGCCCCGGCACCAGTAGCCCACTTGAGGTCATCCATGGGACCCAGGCACAGGGCGAAGGCGAAACAGCGGAACTTGTTATAGAGCAGCATCTCGCGCCAGTTGCCGGGCTTGACATTGCCGAAGCTGAAGGCAGCACGGCTGGCAAAACCGGCGGCATAGACCACCGACTCGGTGTCGGTACCGTAGGGGACGGTGAAGGTGTGGTATCCCAGATCCACCCCCTCCTCCAGTAGCTGATCCACGATGGAGCGACCATTGGACATGGAGGAGAGGAAGACAAGCTGCCCCTTGGACTGAAGCTCGCGCACGATCTTGACCGCTACCTCGTTGCTCTTTGCCGCGCCGATAACCGCAGCGAAACCGGGCATGCTGCCATCGACCAACTGAATCCCCCAGGAGCGTGTCTGCGGGTCGCTGATGGGGCCGTTGAACTTATAGCCATTATGCACCTCAGGCTGTTTCCCCTTAACAAACTCTATTCCTTTGATGATCTCTTCGGCGAAGAAAGTGGCGACACCAGCATCGGCGATCTCACCAAGGTAAGGGAGCCACAGGTTATCGCTGGGGACCGGGGCTAACAGGCTCTTTGCATGCTCCAGGGGCCATGTCAGGTCACCCAGCTTCTCCACCTTATGCCCTGAATAGCCATAGATCACAGGGAGATAATAGGTTGAGCCCACCCCCTCTTTATCCACAAAGACAACAGGCACATCGGCCCCAAACTTCTCCAGGGCATCCTTTAGCATATCTTCCGCTTGCTTAACAACACCATGAGCGCCCCTGATTGCCGACGTAGCAATAAAGCGAGACATCCTTATCCCTCCTAACTAAATAAAAACAGGTTAGTATCTTCGAAAATCACCGGTCATCTTAGCGTCAATGGGGTCCGTCTCCGTCATTCGACCGGCGGAGCCAAATCCAGGGCTTGAGCCCCACATCTCACCCTTGGCCGCAGTAACCAAGACATCGGCCGATCTCAGAATCTCCTGAGCCTGTGCCAGACGTGCCTCATCAGTGTGAACGCTGATGAGGATGCCGCCCACAGCGAGGCCAAAATCATAATATCTAACTGTTTCCTCAGGAAGGCCTAACACATCGGTTAGTGCCGCCATAGCCTCTTCGCTGTTATCGGCTTTGCCCAGGGCTGTGGCCATAGCACCCAGTGCCACGGCAGAACCTGCCTCTGGCAGCGTTACTTCGACCGTCTTGGTGCCGGTGAATTTCACCGCTTTCTTCTTGTCATGTACCAGAATACCAATCTCATCCGCCTTGAACCCCTTTGCCTCAAGCTCCGCTGCTGCCTTTTCTGCGTTTATTGGGTCTTTAAATAGCTTAACCGCTGCCTTCGCCACAGAGCCTCCTTCTGCCTAGCATATTAACATAAAAAACCTCTCCCCGGGACATGCTTTCGTGTGCAGGGTAGAGGCAAATTAATCTCGTTTCTCATACTACAGCAATACTTTGATGATATGCGGTGCTCATGACTTCCAGTGTGTATTTTATCACGCAGCCATAAACAAAGTCAATATTTTTAAAAAGGGCCTCAACTGATGTGGAGGCCCCTATTATTCCTTTGGTGGAGACGATCAGAATGTGCTACTTGCCAGCCGCGGCACCAGCCCCAAAGTCGGTGATGGCCTTTTGTATCTTCAGGCCAGCTTCCCAGGACAATTCATCCCCCTCGTACTCGCATCTGTAGAGGCCCTGGAGGTTGGATGGGAGCTCAATGCGGTTATCAACCACTAGTACAACCTTTTGGTCGTAGAGTACGAAGGCTGACCCTATTTCTATGAGAACGTTCTGATTGATGCCGTAGCGTCCGTCCTCTAATCGCTCCTCTTCGTCTGCTGAGACGTTGATAACCGCAGCATTGCAGCGGCGCATTGCTTCTAGAATCTTCTGGGGTACCGGAATCGCTGTCGTTTCGGTTTCCACCGCCACCTCATAGGCATACTTACCAAACTCCAGCATTGTCTTGATCTGATCGAGGATGCGCTTTTTCCTGCTGTGTGAGACGAATATTCGAACCTCCTCCACCGCTAGCACTTTAGCCGCCTCTTCTTCAGCAGGCCCACGCTCGATTGCCGGAGCTTCAACAGTCTCGACCTCGGCTGCGCCTTCCTGCAGTAGTACGTGGGGCGAACCACTGATGTCTTGGATGATACCGACGAAACGGCCGTTACTAAACAGGATATCAATGCATTCACCGGCTAGCTTTCCCGCTACGTGGAAATCCTGCTCCAAGATATTCCCAAAAAATGCCTTTTCTGGTAGCCTAGCGTTATTATAGCGCTCGTAAATCTGCCGGAACAAGTCAGGATTTAGGGCGGCCTTCCGCAAGGCATCCTGCTTTTCAGGCGAACTCCTCGGTTTTGTAATGGACACACCGACTGGCGTTAAGCCAATAAGTTCCGCCTTCTCTGTGCCAGTCGTGAGACCATATTTATACGAGGAACTTAGCAAATATTTGAATTCACTACTTGCGGGGGATCTCCCAATGGCTTGTGCCAATAGAAGCCGATTGAAAGGCTTCCCAGCATTGTTGTCTTGAATCGCCTGGGCCACCCTTACACTTTCCTCAAGCGTATGCTTGGGAAAGGACCGAGGAGGCCGGCGCTTGCTCATTGCTGAAGAAGCTTCCTTGGTGACTTCGTTACTCTCCATCTTCACCACCCCTATCAACCTTTGAGACTACTATCGATTTCCGAACTAATGTTCCACCCAAATTTACACCGAATGCTCGGTTTTGTCAAGTCCTCTCGTCTTCCCTGAGAGTATTCTCTTCGACCATCTCGTCTCAACAAAACCAAAAGCCAGCAGGTTTCCCTGCTGGCTCTACTATTCAATGGTGGAGACGGGGGAGAGTCGAACTCCCCGTCCAGAGGAAGCCGGCCCAGAATATCCTACAGGCTTAGTCGGCTCTTTGCTCTCACCCAACCGTCCTCTGTCGACGGAGTACGGTTGAGCCAGTCGATAGTTTCTTTGGTAACCCTTATCGACCTCAGGATTGCCGCACCCCGACTGCTCGTCATCCACCCCCGCCCATCGGGTGAGGTGAGGGGGATGTGTCCAGCTTAGCTAGCGTAGACGTAATTGTCGTTTATTTTTCGCCACTTGTTTTACGAGATCAATGGCACCTCGGCCTGCAATTCTGGGGTATTCTTCCCCTGTCGACACCACTCGTCCCCACTTCTCGCTCTTTATGGAGGGAATTTGCTCGGTATCATCGAGGATACCAAAGGTCGAATTCCATCCGTGTCTTCAACCCCTTCTCGCCAGCTTCATGGCGCGCTCCATCTCCCGCTCCGCCTCGCGACGCGCTATGGATTCACGTTTATCATGAAGCTTCTTACCCTTGGCCAGGCCCAATTCCACCTTGGCGATTCCATTTTTAAGGTACAACTTTAGCGGCACTAGGGTAAAGCCCTTCTGCATCACCTCCCCTGCAAGCTCATCGATCTGCCTTCGATGAAGCAAAAGCTTCCTTGGGCGAGTTGGCTCGTGGTTATGGCGACTGCCCTCCTGGTAGCGAGCGATATGAGCATTGAAAAGCCATAGCTCTCCGCTCTGGGGATGGGCATAGGCATCGCGAAGATTTACCTTGCCGCCGCGAATGGACTTAATCTCGGTGCCAGTAAGAGCTATTCCCGCCTCAACACTCTCATGAACATCATAGTCATGATAGGCTTTGCGGTTGAGGCTAATTGTCTTTACAGTCATGACTTATTCTATCACAATCGAGGTGCAGGTTCAAGCTCCGGTCTGAATGTAATCGATGGCGCGCTCAAGCTGGGGATCGATGCCCTGGGCTAGGTCTTCATCCGTTATCGGCACCTCAAAATCTGGGGTCAGCCCCTGTCCCTCTATCAGGTGACCATTGGGGGTGAGCCAGCGGGCCGAGGTCACATATAGAGCGGAGCCATCGCCGAGCTCACGGATGAGCTGGACACTTCCCTTGCCATAGGTAGTGGTGCCGATAAGCGGGGCGCGCCCGTGGTCCTGAAGCGCTCCCGCAAGCACCTCGCTGCCGCTGGCACTGCCACCATCTACCAAGACAGCTAGCGGCAGATCGGCGGCAAGACCTCCAGAGCTGGCCTTCCATTCCTCTATTACGTTACCATCGTCATCAGCTTGGTAGAGAATGGTGCCACCGTCAAGGAACTCGTCCGCCACATTTATCACGGTATTAAGCAGCCCGCCGGGATTGCCTCTGAGGTCAAGGATAATGGCCGTCGCCCCACTTCTGAGAGCATCGTCGAGAACGGAGCTTACCTCTTGGTCAGTGCGCAGCGAAAAGTGGATGATCTCGATGTGGGCGATGTTGCCCGGCAGCATCTCAAGATAAACGGTATCGATGTCGATCTCTGCCCTGGTTATCTCTATCTCTACTGGTTCAGTTTCGCCCCGGTGCAGAATGAGGAGGGTTATCGCTGTGCCTTTGGGCCCTCGGATTTTCAACACCGCCTCAGTGAGGGTCATCCCTGAAGTGGCTTCTCCACTTATCTCTAGGATGCGGTCGCCAGCCCTGATTCCTTGCCGCTCAGCGGGAGTGCCGCGGATGGGGGAAATCACGGTGAGCTCACCATCCTCCATAGTAACAACAGCCCCGATGCCCTCGAAGGAACCCTCGAACTGACTCCAGACCAGATCATAGGTCTCGGGATCGAGATAGGCGGTGTAGGGATCACCCAATGCCTCGATTAGCCCCTTGATCGCCCCCTGGGTCAGCTCCTCAGGGTCAAGGGCTTCTTTGTTGACATAATCTTCCGATAGGGATTGCCACACCTCCCACAGGGTGTCAAACTCAGGAGGAACCTCCTCATGCGCACCGTCGGATAATGCCTGAGAAAGGCCAAAGCCAATGCCGAAGGAGAGCAGGATAAGTAACACTACTAATAGGGTGACAAGCTGGTTTTTCCTGTTCATAGCAAAGCACTATAACATAAAGCCCTTGGCCTCACAAGACGAGGGGGTGCATCAGGGTTGACACGGCCTTTTACCACGTGTTATCATTTGCCCGCTAGTGAACCCCTTCACTAGTCAGATTGCACTAGGAGGAGATTATGGCAGGTATAGTATCATATGGTGCCTATGTGCCGTTATTTAGATTGGGATCTGGAACAGTGGGCTGGACAGCTCCAGTGGAGAAGGCGGTTGCCAGCTTCGATGAGGATAGCATAACAATGGCGGTGGCAGCAGCCATCGACTGTATGAATGGGATGGATCGCAGAACTATCGATGGCCTATACTTTGCTACCACCACATCTCCCTATGTTGAAAAGCAGGGGGCGACCACGGTGGCTACTGCTTCAGACCTGCGCCGAGACATACTTGCCGCTGACCTCACCGATTCCCTGAGGGCGGGAACCAATGCCCTGAGGGCTGCTCTCGATGCTGTTACCGCAGGCTCGGCGAAGCGAGTTATGGTTGCCGCAGCCGATATGCGAGTGAGCACACCACGCTCAGAATTCGAGCCCATTTTTGGCGATGGCGCTGCCGCTCTGCTCATCGGGGATGAGAAGGTAGCGGTCAATATAGTAGGTAGCTACACTGTTGCCAACGAAATTCTGGATGTGTGGCGGTCCTATGGCGAGAACGTTGTCGGCTCCTGGGAGGACCGGTTTGTTCTCGATGCCGGGTATCGTAGCGTTCTCCCCGAGGCCATCTCTGGACTGCTAAACAAATACAAGGTTGAGGCCAAGGATTTTGCTAAAGTTGTTTATTACGCCCCCGACCCTAGAAGGCACGGCGAAATTGCGAGGAGGTTCAAACTTGATGCCGCCCAGGTTCAACCCCCACTGTTCGGCACCGTGGGCAATACCGGCGCAGCCTTCGCCTTGATGATGCTGGTAGCGGCGCTGGAGGAGGCTAAGCCGGGAGATAAGATCCTCCTTGCCAACTATGGTGATGGCGCCGATGCTTTCATCCTTGAGGTTACCGAGGAGATAAATAACATCAGAGACCGGCGGGGGATAAAGGGACACGTGGCAGCCAAGAAGCTGCTCAGGGACTACCAGATGTATGCTTCCTGGCGTGGTTTCGTGCAGATGGCTGCGGCAGCTCGTCGCCCTGAAATGACAATGCCGTCAGCATCTGCAGTATGGCGAGAACGCGACAAGAATATCCGCTTCTACGGGGTGAGATGCAAGAACTGCGGCTACGAGCAGTACCCACCGCAAAGGGTATGCACCAAGTGCCACGCTAAAGATAATTTCGAAGATGTGAGATTCTCAGACAAGAGAGCGACGCTGTATACCTACGCTATGGATTACCTGCAACCAGTCGGCGACCCACCGCTGGTTATCGCTGTGATTAACTTTGAGCGCGGTGGTAGGGCAGTAACCATGATGACCGACCGCGATATCAACGAGCTCAAGGTAGACCTTCCAGTGGAGATGACCTTCAGAAAGCTGTTCACCGCTAGAGGTGTTCACAACTATTACTGGAAATCTATGCCAGTGAGAATGTAAATCTAGTGGAGGAGGAAACAAATGCAGGGCATCAGAGATAGAGTGGCTGTAGTTGGCATGGGGTGTACCAAGTTTGGCGAGATGTGGGATAAGGATGTTATGGACCTGATAGTGGATTCCTGTTTTGAGGCCATAGAAGATGCCGGCATCGAGCCCAAGGATATCCAGGCAGGGTGGTATGGCACAACAATGTCGGGCGCGACCGGGCAGATGGTGGCCCGGGCTCTGAAGCTGGAGTATATTCCCATCACCAGGGTGGAAAATGCCTGCGCCACCGCAACCGACGCCTTCAGAAATGC
>JADFVG010000080.1 GCA_015222405.1 Chloroflexota bacterium | reverse complement strand
CTTCGGCCAGCTCCGAGCCGTCCAATGGAACGAGCATCCTCTTGTACATTTTCGGCCCCCGGATTGTGGGTTTGATGATACATTACATGCTGGAGAAAATCAACATGCTCGCTCTCATTTCTGGATTCGGGTGACTGGCGGGTCAGGATTGGGCAATAGGAGAAGGCTGAAGCGATGGAAGAAATGAGCAATTGATCGATCTTTTAGCAACTCGGCGTATACCTAACCGATGATTATGTCATCCAAGAGTCGCTTTGGCACGTGGTGTATGCCTTCACTGTCGCGCCAGTACTTGATGTCTCCATTAGTGCCGACCATCTCGATTACTACCGTTTCCTTGGGCTTGCCAAGAGCCAAGACGAGAAGTATCTCATAGCGGGGTGGTATCTCTAGAGCCTTCTGCAGTTCCTGTCTCCGTACTGCAGCAATAATACAGCCACCTAAATCCTTCTCAGTCGCACCCAGAAGAATACTTTGAGCCACAATTCCATGGTCACAGCCGAAAGACTGGGTTACCTCGGTATCCCCAAGTATGATGATATACGCCGATGGTCTTTCCCCTTCACCGGGACCGGACCAGTCTTTGAGATAACCAGCCCAGGCAAGGTGTGGAAATATCAAAGCATTCTTTTGAGGGTCACAAGAAAGGATATACTTCAGCGGTTGCATATTAGCTGCTGATGCAGAGAGTCTCGCAAGGTCAACAAGCTCTCTCAGTGTCTCACGTTCAATGGCAGCTTCCTGGTAGAATCGCCGATAGCTCCTGTTCCTTATTATTAGGTCTCTTATCATCCCGATCTCCTCAATATCATTATCTAAGCACATTGCTGAGTTTCATATAACAGCTAATAGACGAACCCTGGACTCGCCTAATCCGCTCCTGCCAAAGCAAGATTGGCTTCTTGCTGCTTCATAGACCTGTATGTCTCAACTTCCTCTCTGAATTTCCCCTTTGCCTCTTGCCAACTCATCTCTCCCCTGTGCGCCGCGGCCGCGATTTGGCGCATATTTTCCACCAAGTGAGGACAATGGTCATCAGGCTTTCTGCAGGCTCGATAGAGGAGCATGTTAAGCTCCAGCCCCAATACCACTCTGCTCTCCGCTTCCCCATGTGCTGCCGCCGAAACGAAAAGATCCCTGAGCCCTTTTACCAGCCCCTCGTGCTCAGGGCCGAATTTCTCGCAGTAGTGGAATCGGCAGAGCAGGGGTCTGTAATCTGCAATGGGACAGCCCCCCAGCTCCGGGGAGAAAAGCTCGCACCCCATCTCATGGCAACATTTTCCCCCGCAACGGTAGCATATCCCCTGAGCGCGGTTAAGGCTCTCGAGGAGGCGAAACGCCTGAATAACCTCTGGATCTAGCCGTTCCCCCAGCTCCTCATCGGTGACGAAGGGCAAATAAGGGAGCCTCTCTAAGTTCTGGCACAGCTTTCGGGCAATCCTCTCTGTGTTCATGGGCGCTTGCGGGTTCGGAAGGAAAAGACAACCTTCTTCTTTATCTAACCTCCTCACCTCCCTTTGGGATACAGTTCATCTGCGACGTCCTTCAGCCCTACTTCCTCAAGCTTAGCCCGAGTTGGCCAGCCGGTTTTCAGGTCAAACCCGCACTCAGTGTAAAATTCGTCTATCATGGCATCAAGGCTCTCTACTCGGGCGCCATCCTGCATTCCTCCGCTTACTGGTTCGGTGAGAAATCTTTCTGGCATGGCATCATCTTTGCGGTCAAATCCCTCCCTGGCGTTAAACGCCCTTGACAGATTGATAATCTTCTCCCCGACCTTCAGACCTTCTTCAATGCTGACCTCGTGTCCGGTCAAATGTTTATACCCCTCTACCGCATCAGTAGCAGTAAATCTTCCAAACCACCAGAGAATAACGCAGCCTCCCATGGTGTTCAAAATACCTGGGACCGCCTCCCTGTAAGGCTTGAGCCATTTTGCAATGCCCTTCTCCTGCAGGGGATCGGGCTTTTCCTCAAGCCCGGTAACATCTGACTG
>JADFVG010000079.1 GCA_015222405.1 Chloroflexota bacterium | reverse complement strand
GGTATAGGTTCCGGCATTGGCATAGATATGAGTAGGACTTGCAGCAGTGCTGTCCACCGCCCCGTCGTTGTCGAAGTCCCACTCATAGGTGTAAGGTGGTGTGCATCCGGTGGTGGCATCGGTGAAGGTGAACCCTGTAACCCCGGCTACTCCCTCAAGAGGACTGGCTGAGAACTCGGCATCCAGGGTGGTGTTGACATGTACTGAATCCCCTACCCAGGTTGCCGGTATCTCGGTTGCGGTATTGGCACTGAGCACCCCACTGGATAGGGTGATGTCGCTGGTGTTGCCAGCTGAGCCGACGACGTGGAAGTGTATCTCTGACAGGTATCCTGAGCCGCTCACCCCAGGAAGCCCAGGAACATTGTTTATCACCCTTAGCGTCCCCTGAGTCTCTGCGGGGACAAAGCCCCATATCCCAACGGGGATTGTAGTCCCGCCAATGACGCCATCGGTGACATCGGTCACCTCAAGGATGGTGGGATCGTAGGTGATATCATAGTTGCAGGCATCGAAATTTGTCACCTCAGTGATGTTAACCCTGGCGATAAAGTCAGTGCCTGCATCCACCTCAGCTGGGGCATCAATGCTCACCGTGACCTCATCGGCAGCAGCAATGGAGGGGAAAAGCAGCATAATTGCCAAGCTCAGGATCACTCCCACTATTAAGATGCGCTTCCACTTGTTCATTTTCTACCTCCCTTCGCCTGGCGGCTGCTGCCTGGAGTCCCTTCTCGAGGTCAGCCAGCAGCGCCCCGGGCTACCTCTCCAGCGATCGAATTGAAACACAACACTACCAACGCAGTTGCCAAGTCAAAGAAGCCTTTCTCAGCCGAGAAAGGCTTCTCAAAACCACCTCTGTCTTCGGCAGCCCGGCTGTCCTAGTTGAATCTTCCCAACCTTAGACCCGCGACTTTGCGTCCCGCGATTTCTCGCGGTTTGCCTTTCTCGGAACAGAATATGCTATTCTTAGGCCGCTCTGTGCTTCTGTTCAGCTTATACGATATAACGACGTTTGCGTCAATCGACCAAAGGTACTCAGTAGGGCACTACGAAGGTACTCCCCAGATGCAGTTCATGCCTGAGATAACCCCTCACGGCTGGGCAGCCAGAGGCTTCAACAAAGTGATGGTCTTCTGCGTTAGCTTCTGTAAGGAATGAACTCTACGTTAGAGCTATTCAACAAAACGCTACAACGTGTAATCGGCCGCTATTTGGAGAAGCGGCAGTCTATGGTGGAACCAGTATTTATTCTTATTGCATTGCACACAATGGACTTCTGTTCATAGGGAATGATCTGGCGAACAAAGTGAGCCGCAAAGCCCGTGTTATCTGAAGCCCGGCCATACCATTAGCGAGGCTTGATGCATACCAACATCGGATAACCCTCTCCCTCCACACCCGAAGGCCTAAAATCCATTTGCTTAACTTCAAGCCCCACCTCTCTCAAGAGGCCAAGCCAGACTCATTCCTGCAAGGAACAAAGCTTATCAGGGAATTCCGAAATCTCATAGACCTCGGTTACACCTGCGCTGCAAAGTTTTCAATGAGGCGTGCCGCTTCAGATGCGCCCCCATAGGCTCGCATCTTTTCCCCGATCCGTCTGGCATTTGTGGTGAAAGAAGGGTCGGAGAGAACCCGCCTAACTTTCGCTCGTACTTCTTCCGCCGACACATGCTTCTCTCCTGAAACGTCTTCAGCCACCACAACAAAGTCCCCTGCCCCAAGGGCAGCAATGCGCCGAGCATTGCTTTCACGCTCGGAATAGGTGGGGATGATAACAGCCGGAGTGCCGGTGTAAGGTCCGGTGAAGCATGCGCCCTGCCCGCCATGGTGGATCAGCAGATCGGCTCTTTCCGCCAAGGCGAGGCCGGGAACATAGGACTCGTAGTAGAAATTGGCAGGCAAGGAAGAGACCTCTTCTGGCAATGCATGATGCCCGGTGGTCAAGGCCACCTGAACATCTTCATCCGCCAGCGCTGCTATGCAGGCATGCAGAACGACAACGGAATCACCCCAGGTGTGGTGGCCTGGCATGTAGCTAGGATTCCCGGTATACACCCAAACTACGGGCCTATCCTTGCTCAGAGCGCTGACCCAATCTGGCAACTTCGCCTCTGGCTTCTGCCACAGGATCGGGCCGATGTAGGTGACATCAGCCTTTTCTGGAAGAGGGTCGGTTTCTGGCATTCCAACAACTAGGGTCAAATCACCGACATGGAGTTCTCCCGTCTTGCCGATAGGCTGAAGGCCATGCTCCGCAAGCACCTTGTTCACAACCAAGACAGGTGTGGGTACATCTGTCGGTGGCTCTTTCCACCAGATGAAACCCCGACTGTCTGGATGCATATCAGCCTGAAGGATAGTCACCAAAGGCTTCCGAAGCGCTCTGGCGGCAAGACAAGCACTGATGTTCCAGGAATCCACGATGACATCTGCGCCATAGTCTGTCATTAGCGCCATCATGGCTTCGCAGTCGCCACGCACGAAGTTCTCGTCCTGATATCCAAGGGCGGCCCAGAAATGGTCCATGTTCCAGACCTGCTGTGTGGGTGGAGGGATAATGGTCGATGCGGGTCTCGGTTTGGGCGGAAGGTTGTTAAGTCCTGCTTCCTCGATGAGCTTACTGGGTGCCTCGGCTGGACAGCAGAAGGCAATCTCATGCCCTCGTTTCGCCAACTCCCGGGCAACAGGCACGGTGCGCGTGGGCAGGCCGAGATCGTTGGTAAATAGGGTAGTGAAAAGGAACTTCTTCATCTTCATTCCCCTTCCGGGGGTGTGCCCACAAGCACTCGGGAACCCGAGTGTATATCAGCTTCGCTCGGCTTGGGCTCCCTATTTTGTGACTGGGTCTTGAAGTATGTCTTCCTATCTGTGGTGGGCCATCCTGGACTCGAACCAGGGACCTCAGTCTTATCAGGACTGCGCTCTAACCTGCTGAGCTAATGGCCCTTTTCACACTAGAGGCTTTACCAAGATGAAGGGCTTATGCCTTTCTTTGCCCTTTGCTATCGAAGGTGCTAATAAGCCTGAAAAAACCTTAACCCCTGGATAGTGGAAGGAAGTTTTTTCGAACTTTAGCGATGAGACAGGTCTGTAGCCTGTGGCTTTCACAG
>JADFVG010000078.1 GCA_015222405.1 Chloroflexota bacterium | reverse complement strand
TGGCAAGCGATATAGTGGTAGAGAACTTCTCGCCCAGGATAAAGGAGAACCTGGGGCTTAACTATGAAGACTACGTCAAGCTGAAGCCAGATATCATCTGGGTGGACCAGCCGATGCAGGGTCTAACCGGACCACATAAGTATCGGGCTGGCTTCGGGGCGATCATCACCCCAATGGGGGGTCTCCATAATCTGACGGGATTTCCCCACCGACCGCCGATAGGCACCGGGACCAACTATACTGACTATGTAATAAACCCGGGTCACCTTGCTATCGTCATAATAGGGGCTCTTCGCCGCAGGCAAAAGACAGGCAAGGGGCAGCACATCGTGATGGCCCAGTATGCCTCTGCGGCCTCGGTTCTGGAGACGGCCATCCTGGACTACACGGTCAACAACCGCCTCCAAAGTCGCAATGGAAATCGCATCCCGTATGCCGCTCCTCATGGTTGTTACCCGTGCAAGGGTGAGGACAGGGACTGCATCTATGTGACCCCTCTCGGTCCAGCCCCGGGGAGAAAGGATGACCGCTGGTGCGTCATCGCTGTGTTCAGCGATGAGGAATGGAGAGCATTTTGTGATGTCATTGGCAATCCTCCCTGGACCAAAGACCCCAAGTTTGCCACCTTGCTCGGTAGAAAGGAAAACGAGGACGAACTGGATGCCTTGGTGGCAAATTGGACACGGGAGAGGTCTCCAGAGGAGGTGATGATGCTGATGCAGCACGCTGGGGTGCCTGCAGGAGTAGCCCAGGATGCTGAGGACATTTTGATCCATGACCCCCATTTGAGAGCGCGAGGCTACTATGTATATCAGGATCACCCTGAGGCGGGCCACACTGCCTATGATGGCATTCCCTTTAGGTTATCGGCCACTCCAGGTGAGCTAAGATCGCCTGCCCCCCGTCTAGGGGAACACACCGAGTTCGTGTGCAAGGAAATATTGCAAATGGCCGGTGAGGAGTTTGACGAGCTGCTGGTGGAAGGGGTGCTTGAGATAGGTTGAAGCCGCAAACGAACGCCCAGCAAAGGCTGTCGACCACCAAATTTTGCTCAGGATGGGCGACACGATGATAAAATCATAGCTAGGGCTTGTTCTTTTTCAGGGCAAGAAGCCATTGATAGAGTGATGTTTTTGAGATATATTATGGGCTGCAGATTTTTTGCTATTAAAATAAGGAGGCTAAGCAATGGAGACTGAGCAAGCACGCAAACAAGCGGTGGGTACTCTCGCCCTTATCCTGACAACAGCGCGCGAACATTTCACTGACTCCCTGGAGGGTTACCTCTCGGCGAAGAAGGTAGGGCTCACATCTTCTGAAAAGCTGGACATCGATAAGCTATTTGCCGATGCTTTTAATTCCTCCTTGATAGCAGAGGTATCAGCTTTGCTATCGTTTATGCTTTACACTGAGCTGAAAAATCCTGAGATCATAACCAGGATTGTTCCTGATTTTCTTGATGAATACCAGAGCACGTTGGAGCGCATCCCGGCCGAACTGGAGAAGGAGACTAAAGATGTGAGGAGTCGTGCTCAGGGGACGTTGGAGGCTGAAGGGGAAATGAGCGAGATAGTCAAATCGTTGGCTCAAGATCTGACAGCGATGACTGAGATGAAGCACCTGAGAGGTTCTTTTGATGCCATTTTGCTCAGCCTGCTCGGGCAGTAAATGCTGCGAAACCATCTTCTGATGATCGAGAAAGGAGGCTTAAGATGTCAGATTTAAAGCAAAAGGTAACCCCTCGTGATGATGCCCTTCATTACGATCCCAACCCTAGCTGGTGGGAGTGGTGGTACTTTGATGCCGACTTCGACAACGATTATCTAATAGTGGGGACCTTCCACTTTGGCAGCCCCCGCCTTCCGGCTAACCCCGATGCCAGGTTTATCGAGATCTCTATCGTTGACCCTGAAGGCAACAGCAGATTGATAAGAAAGCGTTACTCTAAGGAAGAGTGTAGCGCCTCGGAAGAGACGTGCGACGTGGTTATCGGCCCCCATACGTTTAAGGGGGAAATCCCACAGTACAAGCTTTACTTCTCTGAGGGAGATCAAGGCTGCGACCTGACCTTCGAGAGTATGGTCGAAGGTTGCAATCCAATTGAGGAGCTGGATCCAGGGGCGAGCGCTTACCTGGGTTGGGTGATTGCTCAACCTCGGGCGAAGGTCACGGGAAAGCTCACCGTGGATGGGAAGACCATGAATGTTACCGGGGAGGGTTATCACGACCATAACTGGTCAACTGCCCCTCTGTCCGGTGCAGCTACTGACTATTTCGTTTGGTGCCGGAACTTTATCGGCGATTACACCTTCTGCTGGTCGGCAGGGCCGGGGACAAGAAAATCGGGCTACATACCAGCATCCAGGATGGTGGTGGCCAAGAAGGACAAGGTGGTGGCCATTTCACGGGAGGGAACTGCGATTGGCTCCAACCTCACCGCTGAAGGGATACCGGAAGAACTTGGCCTCCAACATCCCCAGGACATTCTCCTGAAATGGAATGACCCCGGGGTGATAGAGGGGGAGATCAAGTTCAAGGTGACTAAAGTGGTAAACTTTTTTGACATCCACCGCCGTTTGAAGCCTTTCCAAAAGTGGTTCGCCAGAAGGTATATTGGAAAGCCTGCTTACTTTCGTTATTTCTTAACCTATGATGCCGATATCGAAGTCAAGGGCGAGAGGGTGACTGGCAAAGGTAATGCCTGGTGTGAACATCACAAGTTCCTATGAGAGTGCTAAACGATCGGGGTAATGTAAAATGGCCGCAGCGGTAAGTTGATTCCTTGTGGCTTAGAGATTTGCTAGACACGCAGGGGCTGCACCAGTAGCTTGACCGCTTGCAGCCTCCCCCAACAAACTAACACAATTGGGCTTGTTGGAGGCCTTGATAACCAGTGAATAGGATTCTAGCATAGCCAAAGCAGTTGATATGGGAAATCCTGGGTCGAATGGAGGAGTAAAGAATGAACTACAACACGGTCATACTTACCAAAGAGGAGGGTGTGGCGACGCTAACCCTGAACAGACCAGAAACGCTCAATGCCTGGAACGAGGAGATGGGAAGGGAAGCGCTGCAAGCGGTGGAGGAGATACGCCGTGACAGTGAGGCAAGGGTGCTCGTAGTAACAGGCGCAGGTCGGGGTTTTTCCTCAGGCGC
>JADFVG010000077.1 GCA_015222405.1 Chloroflexota bacterium | reverse complement strand
GGCAAGGACAATATCCCTTTCCACACCATAATCTGGCCGGCGATGCTTATGGGCTATGGTGGGCTCAACCTCCCCTACGATGTCCCCGCCAATGAGTTCTTGACCCTTGAGGGCAGGCCGCTTTCCACCAGTCGCAACTGGGCGGTTTGGCTCCCCGATTATCTTGAGCGCTATGACCCTGATCCTCTGCGCTTCTTCCTCTCGATGAATATGCCTGAGAGAGCCGATACTGACTTCTCCTGGCGGGAGTTTGTGCGCCGCAACAACGATGAGCTGGTGGCCACCTATGGTAATCTGGTTCACCGGGTGCTGACCTTCACCTATCGCAGCTTCGAGGGCGCAGTGCCAGCGCCCGGGGAGCTGGATGAAAGGGACAAGGCGCTTCTGGGGAAGGTGGAGGATGCCTTCGCCGCCATCGATAGGCTGCTTTACCGCTGTCGCTTCAGAGAGGCGATCAGGAATGCCATGTCTCTGGCGCAGGAGGCGAATCGCTACCTCGATGAGAAGGCCCCGTGGAAAAGGATTGCGGAGGACCGTCAGGACTCGGCCACCAGCCTATATGTCGCCCTGTCGGTGATCTCAGGCCTTAAAACCCTTCTTTATCCCTTTCTCCCCTTTAGCTCACAGAAATTGCATCGGCTTCTTGGATTTGAAGGGCGGGTGGAGGATACAAGCTGGGCCTTTACTTCTCTTCCTCCGGGTCAAAGGCTAGCTCCTCCTGAGCCCCTTTTCACCAAGCTGGAGGAAAAAATAGCGGCTGAGGAAACTGCTAGGCTGGAGCGCTGATGTTGCTTGTGGATTCGCATGCTCATATTGATGCCCGCATTTACAATAAAGACCGTGATCAGGTGATAGCTCGGGCCACGGAGGCGGGGGTAAGATTTATTATCAACGCCGGCCTAGACCTTGAATCGAGCGCCGCTTCCCTTAAGCTTGCCCAGAAATATGCCGGGGTTTTTGTTGCCCTTGGCTTTCATCCCCATAACGCTGCCAAGATGAAAGATGGCGACCTGGACAAATTGGCTCAGCTTTCTCAGGAGCCTGAGGTGGTGGCTATTGGGGAAATTGGGCTCGACTTTTATCGCAATCTATCACCCAGGGAGGCGCAGATCGAGGCCTTCGAGCAACAACTGGAATTGGCGCAGAGGCTGAACCTGCCGGTGATCATCCACTGCCGCAATGCTCAGGAAGAGGTGTTCGCTATCCTGAGCCAGTGGGCGGGGTGCCAAAGGGGCAATCCGGTGGGAGTGCTCCATTGCTTTAGCGGGGATAGGGAGCTGGCAGAAAGATATATTGCTCTGGGCTTCTTCATCTCCTTTGCTGGCCCGGTTACCTATCCTTCCTCTAATGCTGCGGAGATTGCCCGTGACATCCCCCTGGACAGTCTTCTCATCGAGACCGACTGTCCCTTTCTCGCCCCTGTTCCCTATCGGGGCAAAAGAAATGAGCCAGCTTTTTTGCCTTTAGTGGCAGAGAGGCTCGGCCAGATCAGGGGGCTATCACTTGATGAGGTGGCTGAGAATACCGCCCAAAATACGCTTCGGCTTTTCCGGCTGCCCGTTCAAGCTTTTTGAGGAGGTAATATGTTGCCCATTTCTGTTATCTATGAACCGATCCAAAAAGATATGGCTGAGGTGGAGGAGAGCCTTAGAGGGACGGGTGGGGACGATTTCCTCTGGATGGCGGAGCCGCTAAGATATGTTGTGGAGAGTGGGGGCAAGCGCATCCGCCCTGCCGTGACCCTTCTTGTGGGCAAGTTCTACCGCTGCGACCATGAGCGACTGATTACCTTGGCTGCTGCTGTCGAGCTTTTCCATACCGGTACCTTAGTTCAGGATGATGCCATAGACAAATCTGCGATGCGCCGCGGCAAGCCCACGGTAAATAGCCTTTGGGGGGAGGGGGCTGCTGTTCTTTTGGGGGACTACCTTTTTGCCAAGGCGTCGGAGCTGGCTTGCAGCACTGGCAGCCTCAGGGTGATGAGCAGCTTCGCCGAAACGCTGAAGCACCTGTCCAGCGGGGAGCTGAGGCAGTTCGTGAGCGCCTATGACTGGCGGATGGAGCAGCAGGAGTATTACAAGCAGATCGAAAGCAAGACCGCCTCGCTCTTTTCTGTAGCCAGTCGGTCGGCAGCAATCCTGGGCGAGGCACCCGGTGAAGAGGAAGAAGCCTTCAGAACCTACGGGCATAATCTGGGCATGGCGTTCCAGATTGTGGACGACATCCTTGACTTCGTCGGCGAGGAAGAGGAACTGGGAAAGCCTGTGGGAAACGACCTGCTTCAGGGGACAATTACCTTGCCCGCAATCCTGCTTGTGGAACAGCGCCAGGGCAAGCCCGCCATAAGGGAGATGGTCCAGAAAAAGGGGGATAAGGTGGCAGTGGAGCGGGTTATCGATATGATTCGCAGCTCAGATATTATTCAGGAGTGCTACCGAATTGCTGACGAATTTTGTGCTCAGGCTCGCCTCGCCCTGGAAGGTTTGCCACAGAATGCCTATCGAAAATCGCTCTTCGATCTTACTCGCTTCGTCATCGAGCGCCGCAAGTAGGCTATCTTAGCTCTCTCCTCAGCCGGTCGAGAAATTCCACTGACCTCACCTCTCGCTCCAACAGGTATCTGATGTAGTGGCGCATCAGTTGCTCAAGCTCCCGGGATAATTCGGCGTCTAGCTTCAGCTTGCTGGCAGCGGGATATTCGTTTTTCTCCAGGAAACGCATCACCTTTAGGGCGTTGACGGAGATGGGGCGGGCTAGAGGCTCCTTCCCCTGACATTGGGGGCAAAGCACCCCTCCGTCGCTTGAGCTGAAGAAATTGGTTGTCGGCTCAATGGGTGTGTTGCAGCCCACACACTGGTGAAGCTGTGGCTTATAGCCGAGATGGGTGAGCAGCTTGAGCTCGAAGTATCGAAGGGTCAGCTCCACGTCCTGTGCTTCGCAGAGCCAGAGCAGGGTGTTGAGGAGCAGTTTATAGAGCGGGCGGTTTTCTACATGTTCCGCGGTGAACTGATCCACCAGCTCAGCGGCATAGAGGGCCGTGGTGGTGCGCCACAGGTCGCCCCTGAGGGGGAGGAAGCTATCTATGGTCTGGCACTGGGTGATGATGTCCAGGTTTTTTCCCCGGGCGAGCATCAGGGCGCTGTGGGTTAGAAGCTCCAGGTGCCCCCCCATCTTGCTCTTGGGGCGGCGCACCCCCTTGGCGACAGCGCGGAACTTGCCCAGGTTGGGGCCGTAGAGGGTGAGGATCCTGTCCGCCTCCCCCAGATTCATCCGCTTGAGCACGATGGCTTCGGTCTTATAGACTTTTGGCGTGGTCATTTTTTTCGCCCTGGGGCAGTCCTGGGATTATGGCGCTTCTAGATTTTGTGAAGTGCGAAGCGTTTGGGTGAAGCAAGATGCTACGAGACTCGCGAACTCATCCAGCGGATCGCCGCCTCAACACAATTTATGGCTTCTTCAGCGCCCAGATAATCGGCACTGGCTCCGTCATGAACCACAGCATTTCGTCTATGGTACGCCTTCTTTTCCCAATCGGAGTGCTCTGCAGTTCCAACGAAGTGCTCCCCGCATACCTTTGGGATGTGATCCTTTAAGAGGTTTTTTAGGCCAGCGTCCAACTTCGATGTAATCTCAGCCTCGGAAAGTCCTTCTCGGCGGTAGTGGGATACAATGATTGTGTCCACGTAAACCTCGAAGGCAGTCTCGGCCTCGACAATAGCTAAACGGTAGTTTTCAAAGAATCGTTCGCGGCGGGCATTAAGCAGAAGGATGCTGTGAACGGGTAGTTCATCACCAGACTCAAGGATTCGTGCAGCCTCTGAAGGTATATCAGCGAAGCGTGCTAGGGTTACCCCCGCGCCTTGTGGCTCACGCATGATCACCTCGCTGTCTAGCTGTCCGTTGTCAAGCTTGGTCATGATCTGTAAACGTCTAAGCTCAGTGCGTGGAATTCTTTCCAGGAAAAACTCACCTTTGGTATACCGGTAAACGTCAATTATGCGGTTGATTACTCTCAAAGTTGCGTTTTCGATCTCAGTTTCTTCTACGCGCTGCGGAAATTCGATAAACATTTTGGAGAACGAGACTCTACCTAGTCTGTCGTGTTTCATCTCCACGTTCTTGGATTCACCAACGTAGGCTCGCGTAATGTCAACTATGACTTGGCCAAGCTGATCTGTAAGTGCAAGTTTACCTTGCCACATGAGGGCGTAGGGAATGTGGGTGCACACTATCGTTTTCGGCATTCCTATAACATCCTAATAGACGAACGTGGGGCGAGCCTAAATCTCCTGCCTGCCTTCAAGCGCACGGGTGAGGGTGACCTCATCGGCATATTCCAGGTCGGCGCCCATGGGCAGCCCCCGGGCAAGGCGGGTGACTCGAACTCCCAGGGGGGCGAGCAGCCGATGGATGTACATCGCCGTCGCCTCCCCCTCGAGAGAGGGATTGGTGGCTAAGATGACCTCCTCCACCCCTCCATCTTCAACTCTCTTGAGCAGCTCCTTGAGCTTCAGGTCGTCAGGGCCAATGCCATCCATTGGGGAGATTACCCCGTGGAGCACGTGATATAGCCCCGTGTATTCCCTGGTGCGCTCCAGGGCGAGGATATCCAGCGGCTCCTCGACGACGCAGATCTTGGTCTTGTCCCGCTCTTCCCCACAGCAGATAAGGCAGGGGTCGCAATCGGTGATGTTGTGGCATATGGAGCAAAGGATGATCTTCTCTTTTACGGCCAGGATGGCCTCAGCTAAGGCGCGGGCCTCCTTCTCCGGCATGCGCACCAGGAAGTAGGTCAGTCGCTGGGCAGTCTTGGGGCCAATGCCGGGAAGCTTATTGAGCTCCTCGATGAGGCGTGCCACCGGCTGGGCGGGTAGGGGGAAGGTGCTCAACTCTGGTTCTCCTTTCCCTGGGGGAAGTACTGGATGGTGGCGTCGGGGACTACTGCCACCCTGGCGTGGTCGCCATAGGTAGCCCTGAGTTCGGCCACGACGTGGGGCCAGGTCTTGGCCCAGGTGATGGAATCAGGCGGCCCTATCCAGTCAACGCCAGCCCGGTCGATATAGGAGGTGAGGATGATGAGCCGCCTCACCCTCGGCGGTAGGGAGGTGGACGCTGACCACAGCCTGCCCCCCAGCTTTTTGCCGAAGCTCCGCAACAGGTAGTGGGGCACCTGACCCTCTGGTGCATTGACGATGAGGACCACATCGCCCCCATCCTCCCTCAAGAGCGAGGTGGCCTGGGGCATGGCAAGCATTGCCTCGTTGGCCTTGGCATAGGTATTGAGCACGGCGATGTCATTACCTGCCGCCACCTCGGTGGCATATATCTCCCTGGCAAGGGCCACGCCTTCCTCGTGGGCGGTGGCGGGCTCGCCAATGAAGAGTGCGGTGGTTTCGCCCCGGATGTTTACTATGGCGTCTATCTTGATGTCGAGGCCGGCCATACTTGCCGCCTCGGCGAAATCGAGGTGAAGCACGTTCTTATCGTAGTTTCCCATGCCCATTGCTGGGTCCCGCCCCTGGGAGAGGGTTCTCGTGGGCAGGGCGCCGTGGTTCTCGGCTATGGTATCAATGGAGGCCACGCCGGGCAGGATGATCTTCCCCCCGCCACCGAAACCGGTGAGCGGGTGGGGCAGAATGCAGCCGATGCCGATCTTCAGGTCGCAGTTCATTACTTCGCTGTTGATGGAGATAGGTGTCCCCTGGCTTGTTTTTCCCAGGAAGGTGCAGTTCTCATAGGGATTGTGATTATAGACTGGAAACCTGTCGAGCACCGCCTCGCCCAGCTTCTTGCTGAAATCGAGTCGTGTCAGCGCCCCATGAGCCCCTATTGCGGCGATGAACCTTATCCCCTCATCAGGGACTGCGGCAGCCTCAAGCTCTTCCAGCACGAAGGGCAAGAGCTCAGCCACCCTGGTGGGCCGGGTCATATCGTCAAACAGGATGACGACCTCTTTCCTCCCCGCGGCAAGCTCCCTTATCGGGCTCGTTCCGATGGGGCGGGCAAAGGCAGACCCTATCTCCTTCTTGCTCAGCGGGGGTCTGGCGTGGCCCCGCATATGGCATGTGTTTACCTCCCACGAGGGGGGAAACTCAAGCTCGAGTTCGCTATTCCCATACCAGCAAAGCTGGGGAACGGAAACGGTGTTGGCCATTTTCTTCGCTGGACCTTTGCCCTTTTCAGGTGAGCCCCGGTATCTTGAGTCCGCCGGTGACTTTACCCAGGCGGCTTGAGGCCATCTCCTGCGATTTCCTCAGCGCTTCGTTCACTGCAGTGAGCACCAGGTCCTCCAGCATTTCGACCTCGGCAGGATCGACCACCTCGGGCGAGATCTTCACCGATTCCACCTTCTGGCTTCCGGTGATGACCACCCTTACCGCCTCACCGCCGGAGCTTGCCTCCACCGTGGTTCTCTCCAGCTCCTCTTGAGCCTTCTCCAGTTTTGCCTGAAGCTGCTGAGCCTGACGCATCAAAGCCCTGTTCATTCTTCCTCCCTATCGACGATCTTGGCCCCCATCTGGAGTGCAGCCTCTACCAGGTGCCCTTTACTCTTGGGACCGACGAGGCGGCAGCGTATTTTGTATGGGGTACCCAAAACCTCGCTCACCTTCTCCTCTACCATGTGGCGATACTTGGGGTCTTCGATCCTCTCCTTGTGGAAGGCGTAATAGAAGCCCAGGATTAGGGTATCGCCCTCCAGGGCCACTGGCTCACAGGCGCTTCTTAAATAGGCATCCAGGTTACCCTTTGAGCCCATCCCCTTTACCGCATTCACAACCTCGCGCCAGCGAGTGCGGAGGTGCTCGATTTCAGGGGAGGGTTTTTCCGCCTGCTCCACCTTTTCTGCTTCGGGGGCGACAGAGGCTTCGATTTCTCTTGGCTCTGCCGGCGCAGGAGCGATAACGGGCTCCTTCTTCGTCTTGGCTGCCGGCGCAGGAGCAACAACGGGCTCTTTCTTCGTCGGGGCTGCTGGCGCAGGAGCGATAATGGGCTCCT
>JADFVG010000076.1 GCA_015222405.1 Chloroflexota bacterium | reverse complement strand
CCCCCTCTCCTTGAGAAGGGGGTGCAGGGTTCTCCCTGCCAGGGTTCTAGGGGTGTCCCCTGGTTATATTTCCCCCCTCTCCTTCAGAAAGGGGTGCAGGGTTCTCCCTGCCAGGGTTCTAGGGGTGTCCCCTGGTTATATTTCCTCCCCCTCTCCTCAAGGAGAGGGGGTCGGGGGGTGAGGTGAACAAAGATTGCATCTTTTGTCGCATCATAAGCGGCGAGATCCAAAGTGATATCATTTACCAGGATGAAGAGGTCATCGCCATCCGCGATATAAACCCCCAGGCACCAACCCACCTCCTGGTGCTGCCCAGAGCCCATATTCCATCCCTGGCCGATGTCGGCGCCGACCAGGAGCAGCTTCTGGGACATCTTGTCCATGTCGCCAACGAGCTGGCGAAAAGCGAGGGCATTGCCGAAAAAGGCTACCGCCTGGTGATAAACTGCGGTTTAGAGGCCGGTCAGGAGGTTCCCCACCTCCACCTCCACCTCCTTGGCGGCAGGCCGCTGGGAAAACTCGGCTAATCTAAAACCTTCTGGTTATGGCATAGGCGGCACCAAATATGTCGTTCTTACTAGCGCAAAGAGACCGCCTCTACCTCTCTTATTGTTAACAGCCATTTCCCCCCCCCTTTCGAACTATGGTCAAAGGGCTGAGCTAGCCAATGGCCTTAAGAGCCGCCAAGGTAAATAGTTCGAAAAAAGTGACACAATCCCCTTGACACTCTTAGAACATATGTGCTACCTTGCCCAAGGAGGACCCCTTGCATAACCTTGTTTTCGCCCAATACTTCGCAACCGCACTAAGCAGCGCATTCAATGCCTGCTACTTCTTTGGCTACCGTTCCTCCCCAAAGACAAGGAGGCGCATCGGAGCCATAGTTCTCGGCATGGTGAGCCTGGCAATTTTCATTGAAAGCCTTTATTTTGGCACGTTTTCTTTCTACCAGGGGCATGAGTGGACCACTTCATTCTTTCTCAACCCCAGCTATTGGCTCGGGGCCAGGCTTCTGCTCTGCCTCAGCTCGCTGCTCATCAGCGCTCTTATCCTGCGCCATTTACTAGCCAATAGACGTTAGACTTTTAGCTTATTCAAGTATGTGGAAAAGGACTCGCTCCGGAAACGGCAAAGAGAGCGAAAAGCGAAAGAAGGAGGGGAGGATGTCCACTCTGGCAACGGCGATCGGCAGCAAACAGTGGGAGTTGGCGGCGCTATACCTCCTTTTGGGTCTCTGGCAAAAGCTTTCCCAGCTTCCTGCCGATTCAATAGAGGGGCTTCTCGATGTCCTAGAGGGTGAAGATGGCAAAGCCTAAAGACAAAACTACCGCAACTGAGGCCAAACTTGGCCGAAGGCGTTCCAAGACCAAAGCGCCCAGCTTGAAAAGAGGGTTTTATGCTCAAGCCTTGAGCGAGGCGGAGCAGGTCCTCCTCCCCGAAGCCAAGGAGATCGAGGGCCTGGATGAGGAGATCGCCCTCCTCAGGGTGAAGCTAACCAGCGCCCTGGAAGAGCAACCCGATAATATGTCGCTGATGATGCGCGGCGTTGACCTTCTGGTAAAAGCGGTAGCTGCCAAGTACCGCCTGTCCAAGAAGTCGCGCGAAGACCTGGCAGATGCCATCAATGAGGTGCTTAAGGAGATCGGCATCGCCCTCTTTCCTTCGAACTAAAGGCAGGCTTCTTTCGACTCCCGATTGCACATGAAATGAAATGGAGAACAAAAGCTCGAACAAGCTGGAAAAAACGATGCGAGAGCTTTGGCTCAAGGTTCGGCGTCCAAATCGGACTGGAACCAGAGAGGAACCTGTGGTCGACACCTCCCCGGGATGTGCCTTCGGCGCCGTGGTCGAGGAGCGATTGAAGAACATGGAAGGCAACATCCAGGAGCTTAAAGGACGAATAAATGGGCTCATCTTCCTCCTCGTCGGGGTGGTACTTGTCGAAGCGATCATGCGTTTCGTGGCTTAGAAATGGGGCCCCCGAAAAATCGCAGATTTTTTGGTGTATATAGAAAATGGCTATCAATCACAAGCTCAGACCCTATCAGATCGAAGTGGGCGGAGCCGTTCTTGATAGCGTGCTCAATCGAAAGGGGCTTACCTTCTCTGTGGAGATGGCAAGGCAGGGGGGCAAGAACGAGCTTTCAGCCCAGCTTGAGGTGCTGCTGCTCACCCTGTTTATGGGCACCGGCGGCAACCTGGTAAAGTGCTCGCCCACCTTCAAGCCCCAGACGGTAGTGAGCATGATGAGGCTTAAGGAAAGGCTCAATGATGCTGGTTATGCCCGCTTCTGGATCCCCGAACTGGGCTACATGGTGAGTTTAGGCCAGGCAAGGGAGATGTTCTTCAGCGCCGACCAGTCAAGCCACGTTGTTGGCGCCACCGCCCATGTCCTGCTCGAGGTCGATGAAAGCCAGGATGTGTCCCATGAGAAGTACTCCAAGGAGTTCAAGCCTATGGGGGCAGCGACCAACGTGACCACAGTGCACTATGGAACTACCTGGGACGACTCCACCCTCCTCGAGGAGGTGAAGCAGACCAACCTGGAATTGGAGCGCAGGGATGGGATAAAGCGCCATTTTCATTTTGATTGGCAAGAAGTAGCAAAATACAATCCTCACTATCTTCGCTACGTAGAGGGCGAAAGAGAGCGGCTGGGAGAGAGCCATCCCCTGTTTCAGACCCAATACTGCCTGAAGCCGATTCACGGCGGCGGTGGCTTCCTCAGCCCTCAGCAGCGGGCACAAATAGAGGGTGCTCATGGCCGCCGCCATCTTCCCGAGGCGGGAAAGGTCTACGTCGCCGGGATTGACCTCGCCGGCGAGGCCGAGGAGGGAGAGGATGCCATGCTTCGCGCCCTGAAACCGAGGCAGGATTCCACAGTGGTGACCATCGGCGAGCTGGACTTCTCAACCTATAACGAGATCATCCAACAACCCAGGGTAAACATCGTGGAGCACTACTGGTCGACAGGCAAACCCCACGCCTCCCTCTACCCCCAGCTGGTGGACGTCTTGAAGAACGTTTGGCGCTGCCGTCGGGTGGTAGTGGACAGCACCGGGGTCGGCGCCGGGGTAGCCGGCTTCCTGACCAAGGCCCTGGGCAAAGCGGTGGTCGTGCCTTTCCCCTTCACCCAGCAAAGCAAATCCAGGCTGGGCTTCAATCTGCTGGCGGCAATAAATTCGGGAAGGGTAAAGATGTATGCCGCCGATGGCTCGGAGGAATATCAGGAGTTCTGGTTTGAGCTGGAAAGGGCAAAAAGCACCTTTCGCCCCAGCCAGACGATGAACTTCTATGTTGACCCTCACCAGGGGCACGATGACTTCCTGATGAGCCTGGCTCTGCTCATCGAGGCGGCAGAATACCGGCCCCGGAGTGCAAAAGGTCGCTTAGGAGGGGACAAATGAAACCGGAGCAAGACTTGATTCCTGAGCACCCAGGGTATCAGGACGATGGCTGCGATCTCTTTCCCTCCTGCCTCGACTGTCCCCTTCCCCGGTGCCGCTATGACGAGCCTAAGAGGCTGCAGATGGGCAAGGAGCTAAGAAATAAGGAGATACTGCACCTCCACCAAAAGGAAGGGCTAAAGGTCGAAAAACTGGCGCAGCGCTTCGGCGTGAGCAAAAGGACTGTCTATCGCATTATAGGGAGGAACCATGACGAATAATATTTCTTTCCCACAGCAGCTCGGGCGCAAGGACTTTCAGCGCCTCAGGGCCTATCGAGAGAATCTGGACTTCTATAACGGAATGCAGTGGCTGGGGAATCGAAGAAGGGGGGAGCGGCGCATCACCATCAACTACGCCAAGGCGTTCGTGGAAAAGGCGACCTCCTATTTGATAAGCGGACTCAACTTCGCCGTTGACCCGGTTGATGATTCCACCGAGGCCAAGGAGAGGGCGAGGAGAGCGGAGGAGGCGCTGTATCAGGTTTACGAGGGCAATAGCCTGGAGCAACTCGACTTCGATACCGAGCTCGATACCGCCATCCTGGGCGATGGCTGCTTCAAGGTAACCTGGGACACCGAGGAGCAGCGGATCAGGGTATCGTCGCCCGATGTCCAGGGGCTTTTTGCCTGGTGGGTGGGCGACGATGTGAGCCGGGTGTGGCGGGTCGCCAGCCGCTACCAGCTCTCCGCCGATGAGGTGGAGTTCCTCTACGGGGTGAATTTTTCGAGCTTTCGCCCCTCATCTCCTTTCACCCCTAATATGCAGGGAGGGAAGTTCGCTACTGGTTCGAAAAGTTTGAAAAAAGAATCGACGGTGGTAGAGGTGTGGACCGCCCGCGATTTCGAGCTCTGGATCGACAACGACCTTCTCAGGCGAAAGCCCAATCCCTATGGCTTCATCCCGTTCATCATCTACCCCAACCTGCGCGAGCCGAAGAAGTTCTGGGGCATCTCCGACATCGCGGCGATAAAGGAGCCCGCGCAGGAGCTCAACCGGGCCATGTCCCAGCTCTCCACCATCCTCGAACTCTCAGGCAATCCCATCGCCGTCCTGGAAAATGTGGAGGAGGCTTCTGACATCGCCGTCCAACCGGGGGCGGTATGGGAGCTTCCGGAGAAGGCCAAAGCCTATCTGCTTGATTTGCTCCAGGGCGGAGGAGTAAGGCTCCACGTGGACTACATCGACCTCATCTATCGCACCCTCCACGATCTGTCGGAGTCGCCGCGCACCAGCTTTGGCGATAACCAGAGGGGGCTATCAGGGGTGGCACTGGAGATGGAGCTTCACCCCCTGCTGCAGAAGGTGAGGCGAAAGCGGCTTATCCGCACTGCGGTCTACAAGAAGCGCAACGAGATGATCCTGCGCATCCTGGAGCAGAAGACCGGGGTTTTTGGCTACAGCCCCTATCGCTCGCGGATAATCTGGGGTCCGGTCTTGCCCCAGGACCGGGGTCGGCTGGTGCGGGAGGAGCAGATCCTGGTTGAGGCCGGGATTCACAGCCGCCGCCGCGCCATGGAGGAGCTGGGCGTGGACGACCCCGAGGATGAGTTGCAGCGCGTGCGTGAGGAGGAGGAGGGAAGTATAGAGCCGCCGCAGCCTTGAAGACTGCAGAAAGGTCATGGCTGAAAATTTCAGATGAAGAGTGGTTTGAATTGGTTCTTGGGTAGCCATAGTATACCATAGTATACCTTATTATACCATAATGGTAAATGGTAGAATATGTAACACTACTGACGACTATATGATATCAGAGTATACTACATTATACCAGGATAGTAAATAGTATACCATATAGCACCATTGACAACCATATGATACCATGGTATAATATAGTAACTATGGAAGGTGAAACTCCAAGAAAGCAAGACAAATCAATCAAATTAAAGGCAAAGACCATAGAACGGCTTGACAAGATAAAGCATAAAGGGCAGACTTATGCTGGAATTGTTGAAGAACTCATTGATTTCTTCGAGGAAAAGCACAAGCAGCGTGAATAGATAGTGAGTTGCTAACACTTACAAGCTATAACTAGGAGGAAGGAGAGATATCATGAAACGTGCTATACAGCGGTGGGAGCTACTTCTTCTTTTCCTGGCGGCCGGAAAAGCGTCTGGTCGAATACTTGATCCAGTCAGAATAATGAAGGGGATGTTTCTTTTAGAGAAAGGGGGTGCGTTAGAGCCGCATTCCTACAATTTTGAGCCGTACGACTATGGCCCTTTCTCCATCTCTCTTTACAACGACTTGGATCTACTAGAAAGCAAAAAGCTAATTGACCGGATTGCAAGAGCAGGGCGGAATTGGAGCTATGTACGTGTAACAAACCAGGGGCACAAACTTGCAAAGAGTCTTGAAAAGCAAGCAAAGCCAGAACAATTAGAACTGATCTCAGCAGTGCATGAGGATGTCTTGGACAAGACCTTTGCTGACTTGCTACGTCACATCTACAAAAAATATCCAGAATACGCGGGAAGGTCTGTCTTTCAAGGATGACCCTTGTTCTAGCTATCGTATGCCAAAATGGCATCGTTATGGCAGCAGATT
>JADFVG010000075.1 GCA_015222405.1 Chloroflexota bacterium | reverse complement strand
GTGGAGGCAGTTTCTGTCTGGCCAAATGCGTTTATGAAGTTGACCCCGGGAAAGAGCTCGATAGCCTTCTTAATCACCTCGAAGGGCATGGGGGCAGCACCATAGGTTATGACCTTCAGGCTGGAAAGGTCATACTTATTGAAATCGGGGTGGTCGATAACCCGCTTCAGCATGGTAGGGACCAGCATTGCCCGGTTTGCCCTCTCCCGCTGCACCGTTTCCAGCCACTCATTAACCTCGAACTGTCTCATCATCGCCAGGGACCGGCCTCCATAGGTGGCAGCCAGCATCGCCTGAACCCCGGCCACATGATAAAGAGGCATGGTGAGCAGGTTGGTCTCCTCTATCTCTAGATCGGCAGGGGCCACATTTTCCAGAAGATAGAGAGTAAAGCTATTGTGGGTCAGCGGCACCCCTTTGGGCAAGCCGGTGGTGCCCGCAGTGTACATCAGCATGGTAATGTCATCATCGGCGATATCTGTGAACACCTCCTCATCGGAGACCGAAGCCAGCATATCTTCGTAGTAGAGCATGCCCTCCTGCTTGCTGTCTATGGAGATATAGTGCTTTATCAGTGGTAGCTCGGAGCGCATATCGTTCACCATCTCCAGATAGCGCTGGCCGACAAAGAGAATGCTTGACTCCGAGTGGTTGAGCATGTGAACCAGCTCATCCCGCTTCGCCCTGAAGTTCAGAGGGACGAAGATAGCCCCAATTTTGGCCACCGCATAATATGCCTCCACGTACTGGTTGCAATTGACCTGCAAAATGGCAACCCTTTCCCCCTTTTCTATCCCCAGACTCAATAGGGCATTGGCGAGCCTGTTCGCCCTCTCGCTGAGTTCGCTGAAGCTATATTTCTTCCCCTCGAAGATCACCGCCGGCCTATCGGGGCAGATTGCAGAGGTTATCATCAGCAATTCGGTAGTATTCATAATTTCTTCCTCCTTTGCACTGGGCACTTATAGCGATCAAGCTCCTAGGCAGCGAGCTTGCTTTTCACCCGCTCCAATATCTTAGACATCGCATCCCCTGCACTTTCGCTGATGCGGACATCGGCATGGCGATCGACAGGGGTAGGCCCTACATTTATGATCGCCAGCTTTGCCCCTGATTCCTTGGCATAAATGGGCATCCAAGCTGCGGGGAAAACCGCCAGAGAGGAGCCAACCACGATCATGAGATCGCAGCTTCGGGAGCGGCGTTCCGCCTCCTTGATCTCCTCCGCCGGCATTGGCTCGCCGAAGGAAATGGTCGCTGACTTGAGCGTGCCTCCGCAATCATCGCAAACAGGCTCCTTCACCCCTTGCTCTACCCTGTTTGCGATCTCCGCTGTGGGATAGCGCTTGCCGCAGCCCAGGCATTTCATCCACCTAAGGCTACCATGAAGCTCAATGACCTTCTCCTCGGGGACCCCCGCCTTTTGATGCAGACCATCCACGTTCTGAGTGATGGCGCAGTCCAGCTTCCCCAGCTTCTCCAGCTCGGCGATGGCATAGTGGGCAGGATTAGGCTGCACCTGGTCGATCATGCGCATCATGCTGACCTTGGTCCAGATACCCTCCGGGCTCCTGAAATCGGACAGGCTGGACTCCGTGCTCACCCCTGCGCCGGTGAACACGACCACGGTTTTGGCCTCGACAATCAGTGCTGCGACTTCCTCGATTAGCTCCTCGAGTTCGTTCCCCATAACTCCACCCAGACCCCTATCTAGAGATGCGAAGCTCACCTATTCTCGAAGCGAGGGGTTCTTTTCTCGACAAAGGCCTCTATACCCTCCGAGGCGTCCTTCGTCCTTGCCACCAGAGCGGCAAGATTACTTTCCAGCACCAGCCCCTCCTCCAGGCTGAGGTCAAGCCCTCTCTTTATCGCCTCCTTGGCATACCCCACGGCAATGGGAGCGCGGGACATGATCTTCCTCGCTAGCGCTTCAGCAGCAGGATAAAGCTCTTCCCTGGGAACTACCATGTTCACCAGCCCCAAGCGATAGGCCTCCTGGGCATCGATGCGCTCGCTAGTGAGAAGCATCGCCAAAGCCTTACCCCTGCCAATGACTCGGGACAAAGTCTGAGTGGCTCCGGCTGCCGGGATCATGCCCAGGCTCACCTCAGGCAAGCCAAAGACGGCATCCTCAGCCGCGATCCTTACATCGCAAAATAGGGCCATCTCCACACCGGAGCCAAAACAATAGCCATGAACGGCAGCAATCATCGGCTGCCTTAAGCTCGAAAAAAGGCCCCAGACATCGCGCTCCCACCTCACCCGGCGGGCGACCGTCGGTGATGGAGCGGTGCCAAACTCGGTGAGGTCAGCACCAACAGAAAAGGCCCTCTCACCAGCACCCTTAAGGATAACCACCATAACATCAGGGTCATCCCTGACGGCGGTGAGCACCTGATATAATTCATCCCTCATCTGGATGTT
>JADFVG010000074.1 GCA_015222405.1 Chloroflexota bacterium | reverse complement strand
TCCCCTTTCCGCTCCTCGTGTGGCCAGAATTTGAGGTATTCCGAGACATCCTCGCCTTCTTCCATTGGCACAGCGCCCTTGTGTTCAAGAACTCTCCCCACACCGGCCACCAATTCATCCGGGCCTATTGGTTTGCTAAGAAATTCGTCAGCGCCTACCTTGAGCCCCGTGCTCCTATCGCTTGTTTTTGCCTTCACTGAGAGCATCAGAATGGGTAGCTTAGCTGTGGCGTCTGCATTCCTCAAACGGTGACAAAGCTCGAAGCCATCCATGCCTGGCAGCAGGACATCTAGGACAACAAGATCAGGGTTCTCTTCCTGTGCCATTTTCAGACCCTCCACACCGTTAGCAGCGGTGAGCACTTGATAGCCTTCCTGCTCTAGCGCATAAGCAGTGAACTTGAGGGCACTGGGGTCATCTTCGATGACCAGTATTTTCCTCATATGGGACTTACCTCCTAATGCCTCCCTGCTGGTTGCGAACTCGCTTTGGGGCCAAGGGTATGGTGAAGCTGAAGGTGCTACCCTTGCCCGGCGCGCTCTCCACCCAAATCTGGCCGCCATGGGCCTCAACGATTTGCTTGCAGATGTGAAGCCCTAAACCCGTCCCGCAAACAGCCGGCATCATCGAGCTGTGGCCGCGGTAGAATTTCTCAAAAAGGTGAGGAATCATTTCTCCGGGAATGCCAGCGCCTTGGTCTGTCACCTGCGTCAGAAACTTGCCGTCCCGTTTATTCGCTCTCACGATGATCTTGCTCCCTTGCCCGCTGAACTTTATGGCATTGTGGAGCAGATTGGCGACTACCTGGCCCAGCGCCTGCTTATCGCCTTCTACAGCGGGTAAAGTATCATCTAGATCAGCATCAATGGCTATCTCCTTCGCCGCGGCCAGAGCGCCCAGCTTCAGGGTGGTGCTAAGAATCACATATTTCATCGAGACATGCTCGTTTTTCATGGCCTTCGGCTCTGACCCTGTGGCAAAAATGTCAAGCAGCTCATCAACCAGATTATTGAGTCGCTGGCTCTCCTGCTCCACAATGGTCAGAAACTGTCGCTGCGTTTCGGGGTCGGGAACTTTGCCCTCCAGGATTAACCTGACAAAGCCTTGAATTGAGTGCAGAGGCGTGCGCAGCTCATGCAGGATATTGACCCTGCAATCCGTCTTCCTTTGCTCCAATTCGTCCTCCTGCCTAGCGTAAGGTGAGGTTGGCATCGCGATGTACATCGGTATTAAGGTGCATAGCCCATCTCTTGCCAAATTGGGCATTCCCACTAGGAGTTCTTGCTTCGCAGAACATTCCTAGCGATCTGACGGAATTCTCTTATTGAAAAGGGCTTCACAAGGTAGCGGGCAACGCCCAGCTCCTGACACAACTGCAGCGTTTCCTCGGAAGGATATCCTGTGATTACAATGAGCTTTGCCTCCGGCGACTTCTCCTTAGCCAGCGCTAGTGTTTGCAAGCCATCCATAACCGACATTCTTAAATCGGTGATGATCAGGTCGTATTGCTTCGCAGTCAAGACCTCTTTTGCGTTGGTTCCATCAGCTAGATACACCAAGTAGCCATTGGCAGCTAAAGCCTCTGTAAGTACGCTCCGCACACTATGTTCGTCGTCAATAACTACAACCTCAACATGCTTAGGCATCGGCTGCAACTCCCCTTTTCGCTTTTCCGTTCGCTTCCTGCCCCCGTCACGCTCCATGCTTCCTCCTATGGCTTACTATTGCCTATTAACCTATATTTGGTTATTTTATCTTATATTATCTAATAATATACAATATTATAGCCAAAATGTCAAGCCCAGTTATCAATTTTCCAACCAGATTTTTTACCCGTATCCTCTTAATCGACAAGGTGGTGTTTTTTTGGTTTTCGTAATAGGCCGGCTGTACTGGCGGCATAACACCCTGAATAGTACAAAAAGGTGATTGACGGGTTGTTCTAAATGGGGGATATATAGTTTGTTGAGACAGGGGCCGAGACTCATGTAGCCCTGCGTCCGTGGATCTCCTGTTAGGGGATGTGGGGAGCGCCGTCCACGTGCTCTCGGCCCCTGCTTGGTAAGTGAAGATGCAAAACCCTTTACTGCCTCCATATTGCTGAGTTGCACTCCCCCTTTCTCAAGATGAGTCGGCGCCTATGATCATGGCATTTGGTGCCAATCCCACATCTTAGTTGCCACTGCCTTTGGCCTTCTGGGTCGATAATGTCCTACATAGCAAAATCGTAACGCAGGTGAAAGATGGGAAGATGAATCGAGGTTTGTTGCCTAGGGGGAAACGTGATGCCATGATAAGTGCTAGTCTGCGAAGCGCTTTATCATAGATAGGGGAAAGGGAAAGTATGAAAAGAGGGTTCGGTGTAAGGATATTTATTACTCTGGTGGTTATCTTGGTTGTCCTCCCTGCTGCATGCAAGTCAGAGTCCGAGGTGACCGTTGAAGGAACAATATTTGAGGACCTCGACGGCGATGGGATCCTGGATGCCGGCGAGGGTGGCATACCTGATATACTTGTCTCCAACGGGATAACGGTGACCGTCACTGACGAGGGTGGTAGCTACCAGCTTCCCCAAGAGGGCTATTTCGTTTTCATAACCACCCCCAACGATTATGTCACCACTCTGTGGTATCGAGGCATAACGGAGCACGACCTCGACTTCGGTTTAAGCCCAGCGCCGGAGAAAAATGGGGATGAATTCGTCTTTGTTCAGATAACAGATATCCACCTCGATACTGAAGGGGGGCATATAGCGATCTTTGAGCAAGCTATAGAGGAGATCAATGACATCGCCCCTGCCTTTGTAATTGCCACCGGAGACCTGGTATTCCAGGGTGATGAAGCGACGATTTCACAGGCGAGGGAATGGTATGACACTTACGTCAATTCGATCCGGGACCTTGAGATGCCCATTTACAATGTGATCGGAAATCACGATGTTGTCGGCATACATTGTGAGCAGGCTGCTGAGACTGAGCCAGGGTATAACGAGGAGATGTACCGTGATTACTTCGGCCCCACTCACTATTCCTTCGACTGGGGTTCATATCACTGCCTCATCCTGGATCCAAACGAACTGGTCGATGGACAACAGGTTTATCGCATACCGGATTCACAGCTAGAGTGGCTACGACAGGATTTAGCTCACAGGCAGGGCAAGCCACTATTGGTCTTCTTCCATGAGCCGACTACATCCTGGGAGAATCGCACCCAGGTTTTGAATCTACTAAAGCAACACCAAACGATGATGTTCTCCGGGCATTGGCACTTCGATATCTTGATGGATAGCTACGGCATCCCGGAGCAGGTCACAGGCGCTATATGCGGGGAGTGGTGGCTTGGTCCCGGCGCTGATGGCAACCCTTTTGGCTATCGCATCGTTGACGTTGATGGCGAAGCTATCTCCACCTTCTATAAAGGGGTTGGTGAGGAAAGGGCGATAAACATCACCTCTCCTGGCGCAATAGCGAGCGGGGAGATAACATTGACCGCTCAGCTCTATACTGAGCATGGCGCAATCCAGGAGGCGTATTACTCAGTGAATGGCGGCCAGGCGGTTACGATGCAAATCGAGGAAGGAGCAATGTGGGATACTGCCACTGCGCTATGGGATACCACTCAGTTGGCTGCAGGCTATCATACTATCGCCATAGAGGCCAGGGATGAAGAGGGACCCTCCTCTCAGGAGGTAGAGGTCAAGGTCAGCAAAGAGGAAATCGTGTCTATAGGTGAGCTTATCTCCCATTTCGAGGCCTATCGCGGGCAGTATGCCACTGTGAAGGGTGAAGTGGTCTTTGCCGCCATGGGGCCACCTTATGCCGAAGAGGGAACCGGTGCTATTGTGATATCAGACGAAACTGGTGGCATGGTGATAGTCACCGTGGAATGCATTGCTCCCCTCCCACCAACCTTAGCCACAGGCGACTTGATAATGGTAGAGGCGCTGCCCCTGCAATACAGTATGGAGTTTATCGAAATGAGCAACGAGTTCGGCATGATCCAGCAATACGCTTCCTTGCTGCCAGAAGGCTTGCTGGTAGGTGATGAGGATGGACCTCAAGCGGTAAGGATAATGATGCTGCTCAGCGGCGATGATGTTCAAAAAATACATAGTTGAGGAGTCCTCTTAATCGGCTGTTCACATCAGAGTATCAGCATGGCGTCACCAAAACTATAGAGACGGTAGCCGAGGCGGATTGCCTCTTGGTAAGCTCGCAAAATGAGGTTGTGGCCGGCAAAAGCTGAGACCAACATCAGCAGGGTGGTGCGCGGCAGGTGAAAGTTTGTGATCAACCCATCGAGGGTGTGAAAGCAATGCCCGGGCAAGATCAGGATGTCGCTCCAGCCATGGAAGGCCTCAATCCCTGTTCCCTTTAAGGCTGCTTGCTCCAAAATCCTCACCGTTGTGGTACCAACGCAGATAATTCGCCTCCCCTCAGCTTTGGCCTGGTTGAGCTCTTGGGCTGTCTTCTCCGGCAGCTCACAATACTCTTTATGCATCGGATGGTTTCTGGGGTCGTCCACCCTTACCGGGGAAAAGGTGTCAAGCCCCACATGAAGGGTGACGAAGCTGAGATGAACCCCCTTCTCCTCGAGGCGATGGAGGAGCTCCGGTGTGAAATGTAGCCCCGCGGTGGGTGCAGCAACGCTTCCCATCACTCTGGAATAGACCGTTTGATAGCGCTCTGGATCCTTTAGCGGGTGGTGAATGTAAGGGGGCAGAGGAACACTGCCCGCCTGCTCCAGGGCGCCCTCATCGGAAAAGCGAATTATCCTGATCCCCCTCTCCCCCCACTCCACGACCTCGCCCCAAAGAGCGTCGGGTGAGCCCGACTCAGCGGAGAACTCTACCCTGGTCCCTAAACGAAACCTTCGCCCTGGCTTTACCAAGGTCTGCCATAGCCCAGGACTGAGCCGACGCAGAAGCAAGACCTCGACCTTGCCGCCAGTGCCTTCTTTGCGCCCGATAAGACGTGCGGGGAGGACACGGCTGTCGTTGAACACCAAGACATCGCCCCGGCGCAGAAACTCCGCAATTTCAAAGAAGCGGCGATGCTCTATCGCCCCATCGCTTCGGCGGAGCACCATGAGGCGAGAGCGATCCCGAGGCTCCATAGGGGTCTGGGCGATGAGTTCAGTTGGCAGATGGTAATCGAAATCACTAGTCTTCACGGGGACAATTATAGGATGATTGCTCGGCCGGTGTCGAGTTGCCCGCAGACCTTGACTTTTGGCAGATGCTTTGCTATAAGGGGGGCAGTTCGACAGGCAAAATTTCTGAGGGGGTGCCGCAATGTGTGAGTTCTGTATTGAACATGGACAGGGAACGAAGTGGTATCTTCAGACGAAAAACTATGCTGAGGAGCTGCTCAACGAGGAGAGAAAACGTTACATTGCTGATTTCTATGAGAAGTTTGAGGAAATGGCTGCTAACGGTCTGGCTGCTCTTGATAAGTTAGTGCCAGCCGATCTTGCTGCTGCCAAGGCGGGTCGTTCTTCCCTTGCGGAGGGAATGAAAGAACAGCACTTTGGACAGGTCATTCCCTTGGAAGATGTGGAAAAGATACTTGACTTCACCACGAGCATTACCAGAGTGCCCTGCGCTTGCAGAAGTGTCCTTCACGGTGTTTACGACGATCGGTACTGCTTTAATGTGGCCACCTTCAAGTCGGATTTCTGGCCAAAAGGCGTTTTCGAGCAGTGGCCGGATTACTCAAAGGACATAGAGATACTCACCAAGGAGGAGGCGAAAAAGGAGTTCCAGAAGCTTGATCGTAACGGCCTAGTTCATAGTGTGTGGACTTATCATACCCCCTTTATCGCCGCAATCTGCAACTGCGCCTCCAGGGATTGTTTGGGTTTCAGGATGATGGAGCGTGGACAGCGGCCATTCTTTAAGGCGGAATATGTGGCTGCCATCGACATTGAGAAGTGCAATGGCTGCCGCGATTGCGTGAAGATTTGCCCCTTTGGTGCTATTAGCTATTCGCCTACTTTGCAGAAGTGCTCCATAGACCAAATGAAGTGCTTCGGCTGTGGCGTATGCCGGGGAGTCTGCGCTCTTGACGCTATCGCCTTCCTTGACAGAAACGCCATTCCCGTGCTGGCGAAGGAGTGGTGACGCCATGGTGCAGATAGAGTGGGATGACAAGAGATGTACCTCCCCGCGGGATTGCCGCAAGTGTCTTGATGCCTGCACCGAAGGCGTATTTATGATCTATCCCCGGGATGGGCGAAAGCCGGGTAAAGTAGCGGGGGACTGGGTTATAATGCCGGTCTTCCTCACCCAGTGCACAGCGTGCAAGATTTGCGAGGAGATATGCCCCCAAAATGCTATCACGATTAGCGCGGTGTCGTAGTAAGTAACATTCGGATGGATTTCTCAAAGCTTGATATGCTTGGCTTTTGAAAAAGCCATTGGTTTGTGATAAGCTTATCTATCAAACGACACAGAGGGGAAGGGATAAACGATGGCAAGGCAAAAGTTAGATAAAGAGACGAGGAAAGCTCTGCAAGACGCACGAAAGCTGATGCAAGAGGTTGCTAAAATAGACGGTAATGAGGCTCAAACACGCAGGCGTGTAGAGCGTATCTTTGAAACACTTATGGGATACCATACTTTCAAGCATATTACACGAGAATACGCAATTCATGGCGTCGGGAATACCGAACATTGTGACTTTGCCATCCAACTTGACCACGGCGAGTCATCAAAACCTGCCATGCTCGTCGAATTAAAAAGGGTAAACATTGACCTTGCACAAACGCATCTTAAGCAAGCTGCGTCCTATGCCATTAATCTTGGATGTGAATGGGTATTGCTAACCAATGGTAAGGAATGGAAGCTTTACCACATCTCATTTACCCAACCCCCACAAACAAAGCTCATAGATTCTTGGAACCTTATCGATAATGACCCCATAATATTAGCCGAAAAATTCGATTTAATCGGCTATAAGAACGTCAAAAGGGGTGGCTTGGCGCAGCTGTGGGAAAAGAGCAACGTGCTGACTTCACAAAACATTCTAAAAGCTATTCTATCAGAAGAGTCAATAGTATTAATCCGAAAGAGGCTGAAGAAAATGACATATCTTACAGTCTCCCCAGAAGAGCTTATTGGAGCTGTCCGGCATTTGTTAAACGAAGCGGCAATTGCTGAAATGGAGAAAATTAAGATATCTTTGCCCGAGAAACAGCAGCGGAAGAAAAAAACTATTCCAAAGAGCAGTAAAGAAAAGGAAGAGCCGACAATAGAGCCAGTGGAATAAAACAAACTTAGATTGGCAATACCGCCAGGTAAACGAAAAAAGGGCGGCCCCAGGGCCGCCCTTCTTGAAGCAGATTTCTAGAACAGGCCCTCTACTTTACCTGTCTTGGTATCGACATCCACCTTTCTAAAGGCGGGATCGGAACTGGTTCCTGGCATCAGGCTGATGGCTCCAGCGCAGGGGCAGAGGAATTTTGATCCAGAATAGATCAACACGTCGCGGATGGGTAAGGCCCACCCTTTAGGAGTCCCCTTAATAGCCGGATCGTGGGTGAGGCTTAAGTGGGTCTTCACCATCATGGTGGCGTAATCATCATATTTGGCATCGTTCTCCAGAGACTTGGCCTTGGCTTCAGCATCGGGGCTCCAGGCCACGCCGTCGGCCCCATAGACCACCTTGGCGATATTGTCGACCCGCTCCCGCAGCTTCATTTCCAGGGGATACAGGAACTTGAACTCGTTCGTCTCTTTGCAGGCTTCCTTGACCACATCTGCCAACTCCAGGGCGCCATCGCCACCATCGGCCCAATGGGTAGCTACGGCGCAGCGCGCCCCAGCTTCCTCAGCCGCTTTTCTGACCATGGCGATCTCAGCTTTGGTGTCGGTGTGGAAGCAATTGATGCATACCACCGGGTTGATTCCGGAAGTTCTGATGACATTGATGTGGTGCACCATGTTGGGGATGCCCTTCTCCAACAGGCCCAGATCCTCTTTTGTGTAGGAATCAGGCAGGGGTACGCCAGCCACCACCCTGGGCCCGCCGCCATGCATCTTCAGGGCCCGGATGGTGGTGGTGAGTACCGACACATGCGGCTTCAGACCGCTCAAGCGGCACTTCACGTTCCAGAACTTCTCGAAGCCGATGTCGGCGGCGAAGCCGCTCTCGGTAACGTGGTAGTCAAACATCTTGAGACCGATGCGGTCGGCGATAATGGAGGACTGGCCCACGGCAATGTTGGCAAATGGGCCAGCATGCACCATGCAGGGCTGATACTCCACCGTGCAACACAGGGTGGGGTTTATGGTGTTGCGCATCCAGGCGGTCATGGCACCGCCCACCTCAAGGTCGCCGGTGGTGACGGGATTGCCCTTCTTATCGAATGCCAGGGTGACGTTGTCCATTCGTTCACGCAGGTCAGCCAGGTCCCTGACAATGGACAGCATGGCCATGAGCTCAGAGCTCACGGTGATGCCGAACTTGGACTGCATCGTGAAGCCATCCATACGGCCGCCGATGCCGATGATGATATTACGGAGGCTCTGGGCACAAAAATCCATAACCCAGCCCATCTCTACCCTGGTGGGGTCGATGTCAAGGCGACGCATCTTGGTGAGCCTAGCGAGTTGTTCGTCATTGTAGTTGCGCTCGTGCTGCATCCTGGCGGTAAGGGCGATCATGGCCAGGTTGTGGGCATTGGTGATATCGTTGATGTCACCGGTAAGCCCCATGGAGAACTCGGTCAGGGGAATGAGCAGCGCATTGCCGCCGCCGGCAGCGGTTCCCTTGATATTCATGGTGGGGCCACCCGAGGGCTGGCGGATGCAGCCGCCAGCATTCTCCCCTCGCTTGCCCAATCCCTCCAAGAGGCCCATCGCGGTCGTGCTTTTCCCTTCACCCAGCGGCGTGGGGGTAATGGCGGTCACCTCAATGTACTTGCCATCCGGCTTGTCCTTGAGGCGCTCGATTATCTTCATGAAATCGAGCCGGCATAGCCTGCCAAAAGGAATGATCTCGTCCTTTTTCAGGTTCAGTCTTTCCCGCCATTCATCAGGGGTTGGCATGTTGGCTTCAGCTGCCTCTGAAATTTCCCAGTCCTTCATTTTCGTTGCATCGTAAGCCACGCAAAACCTCCTAAGTGTAATTATTATTCATTTGTAACATGGCGCATACCGGGCGAACTTAGCCCGGCTATGCTGACTGCATCTCAGCAGCGCGGACGGTGTTCACCATGAGCATGGTCACCGTCATAGGACCTACGCCACCGGGAACAGGGGTGATGGCCTTAGCCTTCTCCTTTATCGCCTC
>JADFVG010000073.1 GCA_015222405.1 Chloroflexota bacterium | reverse complement strand
TCAGTGAGGCATATGAGGGGGCAAAAGCCTTTGCCCAGGATCCTCAGGGCTGGCTGGTGCTTTGCGGGGTCAGCGGTTGTGGTAAGACTCACCTCGCTGCCGCCATCGCCAATCACCGTATTCAAAACGGGCGCCCCGTCTTCTTCATCGTTGTTTCCGACCTTCTTGACCACCTGCGCTCCACCTTTAGCCCTGCAAGCGATATCAGTTATGATGAACTCTTCGACCAGGTGCGCAATGTCCCGCTGCTGATTTTGGACGACCTCGGCACCCAGAGCAGCACCCCCTGGGCCCAGGAGAAGCTATACCAGATCATCAATCATAGGTATAACGCTCGCCTGCCCATGGTGATTACTACCAGCACCCCTTTAGAGAAGCTAGATGAGCGGCTCTTAACCCGGCTCACTGATGCCACCCTCTCCAAAGTATACCTGCTGGAGCAAAAAGAGCCGGCACAGGAGATCGGGGATCTGGGGCTTGAGCTCTTGAGCAAGATGAGCTTCGAGAATTTCGACAAGCGGCGGCTCAATCTGCCGCTGGAGAAGCAGAGGATTCTGGAGGATGCCTTTAAGCTAGCGCGCCGCTTTGCTCACGACCCCGAGGGCTGGGTTGTGTTTTTGGGTCCCAATGGCTGTGGCAAAACCCATCTTGCTGCCGCCATTGCTAACTACCGGCGAAGGGAGGGCAAGCCCAGTTTCTTTGTCGTTGTCCCCGACTTTCTTGACCACCTGCGCTCCACCTTCAGCCCTGAGAGCAAGGTGACCTATGATGAGCTCTTCGAGAAGGTGAAGAAGGCGCCTCTGCTCATCCTTGACGATTTCGGGGAGCAAACTAGCACCCCTTGGGCT
Source organism: Chloroflexota bacterium (assembly GCA_015222405.1). Lineage (GTDB taxonomy): Bacteria > Chloroflexota > Dehalococcoidia > E44-bin15 > E44-bin15 > JADFVG01. The sequence goes on along the minus strand of JADFVG010000073.1, from coordinate 12,941 downwards.
CAGGAGAAGCTCTATCAGGTGATCAACTATCGCTACAATGCGCGGCTGCCCACAGTGATCACCAGTTGCTTCGCCTTGGAGGAGATTGAGACTAGGATAAGCTCGCGGATGGCGGACCCGCGGGTGAGCGTGGTATTTAACATCGATGTCCCCGATTATCGCTCCGATCTTGCCCCCAGCGAGAGGGGGAGGATGCCCCAGAGGGGGAGGAGGTCCCGCCTTCCATGAACAGAGGTATTTCCCGATGGTAAATTCCCCGGTCTTGGTATTGAATCAGAATTACGAGCCGCTCAATATCTCCCGGGTGCGGCGGGCGGTGGTATTGCTCCTTCGGGAGAAGGCTGAGGCTCTGGAAAATGACAGCGGGGTGATCCATACCACAAATAATTCCTTCCGGATACCCTCGGTGATCCGCATCCTTTACCTGGTGAAGCGCCCTCGCCCGGAGAAGAAGCTAACCCGCCTCGAGGTGTTGCGGCGGGACGAATATACCTGCCAGTATTGTGGCCGGCAGACGAAAGAGCTCACCTTGGACCATGTGATTCCCCGCCATAAGGGGGGCAGGCATGTCTGGGAGAACGTGGTCAGCGCCTGTATCCGGTGCAATAACCGCAAAGCAGGGCACACCCCCCGAGAGGCGGGGATGAAACTCATCTGCCAGCCGTTTACCCCCCGGGTTAGCGGCTACTTTATCCCCCCTGATTACCTGCGACGGCACAATGAGTGGCAGAAGTTCCTCCCTCTGTGGCAGAGGGGGGAGGAAGATTAGGCCTCCTCGCTTTTGACCTCGGTAGCGGGCAGCTCCACTATGGCCTCGCTCTCCAGCCTTACCAGCACCGTCTCCTTAAGTGGATTTGCTCCCACAACCGAGGCAGTCCCCATCGGGGTAGTGACCCGCTGACCAATGGGGGGCAGCTTGAGCTTCATTTCCCGATACTGCTCGCATTCATGGCTCAAGCAGCAAATCAACCTGCCGCAGACCCCCGAGATTTTTAACGGGTTGAGGGGCAGTTCCTGCTCTTTGGCCATTCTGATGGTCACGGGACTGAACTCCGAGAGGTATGTGGTGCAGCATAGAGGGCGACCGCACCTACCATAGCCCCCCAGCAGTTTTGCTTTATCCCGAGGTCCCATCTGGCGAAGTTCAATGCGGGTTTTGAAGGTGGTGGTAAGTTCCTTAAGCAGGTCACGGAAGTCAACTCTGCCCTCGGCGCCGAAGGATAAGGTGAGCCGAGTGCCATCAAGGTTGTATTCTGCGGAGAGGAGCTTCATCGGCAAGTTGGCTCGGGCGATCATCTCTTGGCCTCGCTCTAGCACCTCCTTCTCTCTGGCCTTGAATTCCTCCCGCTGCCTCAGGTCCTCCTCGCTTGCTTGGCGCAGCACCGCTTTTAGGGGCTCTGTTATCTCGCTAGCCACCACTTGCTTCGGGGCGATCACTACCTTGCCCACCTCAGGGCCGCGCCCGGTGTCTACCACCACCCAGTCGCCCACGTTTAGCTCAATGCCTGCGGGGTCAAAATAATGTACTCGTCCTGCTCGCTTGAAACGAATTCCAACTACTTCCTTCATATCTTAGAAGGAGTTGTCTCCTTTGCCTCCTTTCCTCTGGGGAGGGCGAGCATCAGAACCTCCAGCACCAGGCGGGGATTGGCGTTATGCTCAAGTTGCTCCTTTGCCTGCTGCAGGCTCTGGATGAAGCCCTTGATCTGGGTCAAGCTATATTTCTTGGCTTCACTATGAAGCACTTCCTCTCGATCCACATTGGTGATAAAATCGCCGCTTCCCCCTTTGGTCAGCATCAGGTCACGCCACCAACCAAGCCATAGGGAGAGGACTTCCTGAACTGATTCCCTGTTACTGCTGAACTGCCTTGCCAGCTCGGCGGCATAGGTAAAGCGTTCACCGCGGCCCACGGTGGCAAGATGGGTGAGTGTAGCCAGCCTCTCTCCTCGCTTGCTGAGGAGCCCTTCATCTGTGGCGGCGGCGACCGCCCAACCGAGGCAACCGGAGCAAAGCCGAGCCAGGACCCTGGCCCGCTCCTGGGGGACGCCCCAGCGATGGATGAGTGCCTGCTCCACCACAGAAGTGGAAAGGGGTCTCAGCTCCAGCCTCTGGCAACGGGAGAGCACTGTGGGCAGAAGGAGCCTCTCATTTACGGTCAGCAGAATTATATTGACATTTGGTGGAGGCTCCTCCAGGGTCTTGAGCAAACAGTTTGAGGCCTCGTGGGAGAGGTGTTCGGCGCCATCGATGATAAAAACACGATTCCTGCCCTCAAAGGGCTTGAGGCTGGCTTCATGTTGCATCTCCCTGATGTGGTCGATTCCGATCTCCGTCCTATCATTGACGGCTATTGCATGGACGTCGGCATGCCTCCCAGTGGCGATCCTGAGACACTGTCGGCACTGGCCACAGGGTTTCTCCTCGCCATCGCAGTTGAGTGCCTGAGCTAGGTTCAGGGCCAGGGTCATCTTCCCCACATGTTTGGGACCGACAAAGAGGTAGGCATGGGGGAGTTTTTCACTCTTTAGGCTGTGATCCAATAGGCTGACTGCTCTCTCGTGTCCTACTACCTGCCACATACTTCTGCCTCATACCACATCGTAGCTCATCAAATCCTCGTAGCTCTCGCGGCGCCGAATGAGACGTGCTCTTCCCTCGCTAACCAGGACAACGGCTGGCTTTTGTGACACGTTGTAAGTACTTGCCATGGCAAGGCAATAGGCGCCGCAACAGGGCACGGCGATGATATCGCCGGGCTCAACCAGGGGGAGGTCGATGTCTCGGATCAGGATGTCCCCCGATTCGCAGAACTTACCGGCGATGGCGACCCGCTCCTGTTTATCACCCTTCACCTTGTTGGCCACCACCGCCTCATATCTGGCTCCGTAGAGAGCGGGGCGAATATTATCCGCCATGCCTCCATCTATGGAGATGTATTTTCGCCCCCCGGGGACCTCCTTTATCGCCCCCACGGTGTAAAGGGCTACCCCTGCCTGGCCGACTATAGACCTCCCCGGCTCCACGACGAGCCGCGGTGGCTCCAGAGCTAGCTCCCCACATCTATCGGTAAGGGTGGAGGTGATAACTTGGGCGAAATCAGCGATGCTGGGCGCTGGTGAATCCTGGGTATAGGTTATGGCCAGCCCTCCTCCGGGGCTGAATTCCTCGAGCCTGAAGCCATATTTAGCCCTCATCTCGGCGGCGAAGTTGAGCACGATGCTGATTGCTTCCCGATATGATTCCAACTCAAAAATCTGGGAACCGATGTGAAAGTGAAGTCCGACAAGTTTTGAAAAAGAGGACGACATCGCCCTGTTCACCGCCTCCTCAGCCTGGGCCATGGGGAAGCCAAACTTGCTATCCACTGCCCCGGTTGCGATGTAGGCGTGGGTGTGGGGGTCGACCCCGGGAGAGAGGCGGAGCAGGATTTCTTGGCTTGCCTCAACCTCTTTTGCCACCTCATCTAATAACGAAAGCTCGTTGAAGTTGTCGACCACAATACGACCTACCCCCCACTCCAGGGCTAGCGCCAGCTCTGAGCGCGATTTGTTATTTCCATGAAAATAGACCCTTTCCATGGGGAAGCCCACCGATCTGGCGATGGCGAGTTCCCCTCCAGATACCACATCCAGCCCCAGCCCCTCTTCGCTGAAGATGAGCGCCAGCGCCTTGTTGATAAACGCTTTGCAGGCATAAATGATCACGGTGTTGGGGTAGCGCTGGCCAAATTCCTGCCGGTACTGGGCGCACTTTTCCCTGAGGGCGGCCTCGTCAAATATATAGAGGGGGGTGCCAAACTCTTCAGCTAGCCCGATGCTGTCGCAGCCACCGAGGAGGAGATGATTTTCACTATTGACTTCGGTGTTCTGAGGAAATAAGGAAATCGTGCCCACTTCCATCTCTTTCTAGGTGCTATTTGGGGGCTACTTGACGGTGTAACCGGCGCTTTCGCGTGGCGTCGCCTTACCCTCTCGCTCCAGCTTCAGCAGGTGGGCTAGAACCTGTCCTTGGGCAGCTTCGTAGAGGCGGCTATCTAACTCGGGGTAGATCTCAGCCACTAGCTCCTTGACCGTTGCCTTTCCTCGCCTCAATCCATTGAGCACCTGCTGCTCTCGGTCGAGGCGATGCTGGATCAGCTCCTCAAGCTTTCGCCGCGGCGCTGTTATCAGGGGTCCATGTCCGGGGCAGATCATTTCAATATCGTAATCAAGGAGCTTCCGCAGCGAATCGATATACTGAGCCATATCGCCCTCTGGTGGCCTCATCGCCGTGGTGCCCATGCCCAGAACATGATCCCCGGAGAAAAGTATCCTCTTTTCTCTAAGCAGAAAACAGACGTGCCCCGGACTGTGCCCTGGGGTGTGGAGCACCTCCAGGCTAGCGCCATCGAGAGTCAAGACATCGCCCTCCTCCACAAGCTTGTCCGCTAAGACATCGGCAGCTCTTGCCTCGGCGGAATGGAGGACGATCTGTGCTCCTGTTCTCTCCTTGATCTTCCTTGCCCCGCCAAGATGGTCGGGGTGGGCGTGGGTGATGAGGATATAGGCTAGCCTGAGCCCGGCGAAGCTGCTGACATAATCCAATCTGGAGCTCACCGATTCCTGATTGCCATATCCTGAGTCGATAAGCGCCCCCTCATTGCCGACCACAAGATAGACATTGGGCGCGAAAAAGCCCATGAAAGGACTGCTGCCCGCAGGGATAGAGTGAACGCCAGGTATGATCTCCAAGTTCCGCCTCATTTTACCTTTGAGCCCAATGGGCTATTATCTTAGCATATTAGCAACTGAGCTTATCAAAGTCAACCGCGGGGCAATCGAGTTGACAGGGTGGGGGGAGATGGCTAGAATTTGTCTGAGGTGTAAGTTGTACCAAAAGAGCGTTTTCCAGAACGGGCTTCGTGTTATCACCAGCTCCATGCCCCATATTCATTCGGTGAGTATCACCATTTTCATCGGCGCTGGTTCCCGTTACGAGATGGTGGATGAGGCGGGGACCTCTCACTTTATCGAGCATCTCTGCTTTAAGGGCACCGAAAGGCGAGCTACAGCCAAGGAGGTCTCGGAGGCTATCGAGGGGGTTGGTGGCATGCTCAACGGGGGCACCGATAAGGAGCTCACCGTCTTCTGGTGCAAGGTGGCCCGTCCCCATTTCTCGCTTGCCCTGGATGTAATGGTGGATATGCTCGTGCACTCCAAATTCGATGTCCAGGATATGGAGAGGGAACGTCAGGTGATTATCGAAGAGCTCAATATGAGCATGGATTCTCCCCAGTATCGGGTGAATATACTCATCGATGAGGTGCTTTGGCCTGATCAGCCCCTGGGGCGCGATGTTGCCGGGAGCAAGGAGACGGTGAGCACTCTCAGTCGAGATGCAATCCTCGGCTACCATGCGCGCCAGTATGTGGCCAACAATGTTGTGGTCAGCGTTGCCGGCGATATCGGCCATGAGGAGGTCCTGGCGGGCCTCAGCGCTGCCTTTGATGACCGGACTCAGGGCGCGCCCCGGCCCTGGTTTCCGGCCCAGGGTAGCCAGGAGGCACCCCGCCTGCGCTTGGAGCACAGGGATACGGAGCAGGCTCATCTCTGCCTTGCCCTGCGAGGACTATCTTATCTGCACCCTGACCGCTTTAACCTCGATCTTTTGAACGTGATCCTGGGCGAGGGGATGAGCAGTCGCCTGTATTTGGAGATTCGTGAGAGGCGGGGGCTAGCCTATGATATCCACAGCTATGTAGAGCATTTCTTGGATTCAGGCGCGGTAACCATTTATGCTGGGGTTGACCTCAGGCGTATCGATACCGCAATTGAGGCCATCTTAGAGGAGCTGCGCCGGCTTAAAGATGGGGTCCCTAAGGTCGAGCTGGTCAAGGCTAAGGAGATGGCCAAGGGACGTCTCCTGCTGCGGATGGAGGATACCAGGAGTGTCGCCAGTTGGATGGGGGGTCAGGAGCTTTTGACCGGGCGCATTCTCACTGTGGATGAAGTTGTTTCCATAATCGATGCCATCGCTCTCGAAGATCTGGAGCGGGTGGCACGAGAGTTATTCACCACTGAGAATCTTAACCTCGCCGTTGTCGGTCCCATCGCTGGCGAGGATCGCCTTCACAGCCTGCTCCAGCTTTAGCGAGAGGGAATTACGACCTCAAAACCAGCCTCGTTTTCGGTTATTTGGAAGCTGGTATCCTCCCCATGCCGCTCAAAGTGGAGATCGATAGTTCCTTGGCCAACACGAAGATTTCGCACCGAGGCCTGCTTCAGCCACTCCGGTAGCTTCGGGGTTAGAAAAAGCCTCTTTGAAGCGGCATCTACCCGAAGTCCAAGCATCGATTGGAAGAGTAGGATGGCGCTGCCTGCAGCCCATGCCTGGGGACTGCAGCTTACTGGATACTCTGCCGGGGCGGAGTGGGCCTCCCGGTCGCGGCTGAAGCCACAGAAGAGTTCAGGCAAACGACTGTAGGGAAAGAAAAGACTGGCCTGGAAAAGCTGGGTCGTGATCTCCTCTGCCTCCCAGTGGTAACCGTAGCGCCTCATCCCGGCCACGATAAGAGAGTTATCGTGGGGCCAGATGCTCCCGTTGTGGTAGCTCATGGGGTTGTATTTTGATGACCTGCTGCTCACCGTTCTGATGCCCCAGCCGCTGGCCATGTCAGTTGAGGTGAGGCGTAGCACCAGATGCCGCGCCTTCTCCTCATCGACAATGTCACAGAAGAGGCAGTGACCGGGATTGGAGGTCATGGTTTCCACAGGCCTCTTTTTGGGGTCCAGCCCCTGGGCAAAGAGGCGCTTGTTCTCCAGCCAGAAGTCGCGATTGAAATTCTCCTTTAGCCTAGCGGCCCTTTGGCTTAGCTCCTGGGCAAAGGAGGCCTCCCCCTTGTGGTGAAGCAGCTCTGCCATCTCCCGCATCGCCCTGTAAGCATAGCCCTGCACCTCCACCAGGGCCAATGGGGGCTCCACAGGGGTGCCATCGGGATAGGTTATGGCGCTGTGGCCATCCTTCCATCCCTGGTTCCTGATCCCCCCAGAGGAGCGGGTAAGGTATTCCAGATAGCCATCGCCATCGAGATCGCCATAGCGTTCCATCCACTCTATCGCCAGCTTAGCTGCAGGCAGGATTTCTTGGTATAAGCGGTCGTCATCCAGCCACTTCATGGTCTCGGCAAAGAGGATCAAGAAGAGAGGGGTGGAGTCCACGCTGCCATAATAGGCACCATGTGGGATCTCTCCCAGTTTTGCCATCTCCCCCTTGCGCATCTCGTGGAGGATCCTCCCCGGCTCCTCGTCATGCCAGGGGTCTACCTTTTTCCCCTGGTGTTTTGCCAGGAAGCGCAACGTGCCTATGGCGATCTGGGGATTTAGCATCAGCGTCTGAAGGGAGGTGATGAGGCTGTCACGGCCAAAGATGCAGGCAAACCAGGGTATGCCAGCTGCGGGCACCAGCCCCTCGGGTGTTGATTCCAGGAGCAGGCGGAGGTCGCGGGCGCTTCTTTCTATCAAGCGATTGAAGAGCTCGTTGTCCGTTTCCAACTTGGTGCACTGGCTGAGCCAGTCCTGATAGGAATTGCGCAATTGGCTCAGGCTCTTATTGAAAGTTTCCGTGCTGGGGGTCAGCTCCCCTTCTCCGGGGACAATCTGGAGACTGATAGAGTGAGACTTCCCCGGCATCAGGGTCAGATCCCAGCTCAAAACGGCGCTGCTGGGGTGATAAACGGTCATTGTGGCGATGTCTGTGGCTTCGGGGATGAAGGTGCTGGAACGGCGCAGTATCGGCTCAGGGGGGCGCTCTTCAATCTCAACCCTTGATGGGGCAACATCGAGCAGGATCTCAGTGTACCGCTTCACCCCGTCCAATCCCTCATAGCTGAGGGTCAAACGGGAATTGCTGAAGGTTGGGGGATTGACGGTGCCCCGCTTTTTCCTGTCCCAGCCCCTGACCTCAAAGATGTCACAGAAATCGCTGCCGAAGGTTATGGTCACCTTCAGTGGAACGGCGAACCTATTATGGTTGTAGAAGCTGATGCGCTCGTGCAGCCCATCCTTGAGGAAGCGGCTGCGCCTGATGCTGATGGTTCTTGCCAGGGCAGTGTTGCCATCGGGAAGCTCGATGGTAGGGTTTGCCAACTGGATGTCGCAGACATAATTCTGCTCGTTGGAAGAGGAGAGGAGTCGCGGCCTTTGCTCATTGATCGTCATTTCGAACAGGGAGAGGTAACGCGTATCGCGGTAGTACAGTCCCAGCCGGCGTCGCCCCGCGGCCGTGTCTCCCAGCTCATCGCTCACCATCACCAGCTCGTTTTCTTTTAAAACGCAGTGCTCCAATTTTTACCTTTTGCTTTAGTTTTTCGACATCGGCCCCGATGGGATTTCGTGGTCAGAGATCCTGCCAGGATAAGTGAGGGAAGGGGCAAGCTTTGGCAGCGTATCAGGGATGGTCTTCCTACATCCCTCAGCTTCCAGTATCCACTTATAGGCACGTAGGTAATCATCCACCATCCGCGGGACATCGAAGTTTTGCTCCACATGCTCCCGGCACCTGCTGCGGTCAATGCGATTGACCTTGCCCACTGCCTCCACCATCTGCTCCACGTTCTCCACAATGAAGCCGGTCTCACCGTGGAGGACGATCTCTGGCGCTGCTCCTTTGCTAAAGGAGATCACCGGCGTACCGCAGGCCATGGCCTCCACCATGACCAACCCGAAGGGCTCAGGCCAGGTTATGGGCATCAGCAAGCACAGGGCATTGGCGAATAGTTCCCTTTTTTGCGCGCTATTCGCCTCCCCCAAATACTGAACGGTGTCACCATCTACCTCGGGCATGATCATTTGCTCGAAGTACTCCCCATCTACTGTATCAACATTCCCGGCAATAATTAACCTGCGCCCCAACCTTTTAGCCACCTCGATGGCGATGTGGGGGCCCTTCTCCTGGCTGATGCGGCTCAAGAAGAGGAGGTCATCTCCCCCTCTGGCGGAGAAAGGAAAGGATTTGCAGTCGATGGCGTTATAGATCACCCCCACAAATCCTTCCTTGTTGGGTAGCAGGGAGTTTGCCGATTTGCTAATGGTATTATAGTAACCCTTATAGGCGCTGAGAAGCGCCCTGCCCGGCTCACTAAGCCCGCCATGAAGTGTGGCTAGCACAGGTGTCCCGACCAGATTTGCCATCGCCATCCCTTCCGGGAAGGCGTGATTGTGGATGATGTCAAAGTTAGGGGCCTGCTCGAAGGGGGATAGAGCGTTCAACAGGCGGTAAATAAGAGTATCATGGGCGTGTACTCCTGACCCTCTCAGCATGTGGGGGCAAACGGAGCAAAGCGAGGCCGCGGTCACCGAATCGCCGCTGGCGAACAGGGTAACCTCATGCCCCCTCCTAATCAGCTCCTCGGTCAGCAGGCTTACCACCAGTTCGGTCCCTCCATATGCTGCGGGAGGCACCCTCAAATCCAATGGTGCTAACTGGGCAATCCGCATTGCTCTCCTCCTCAATCCAATCATTGCCCAAGAGGTTTGTTGAAAGTCGTAGCTACGGCCTGCTGACCGCAGCTACGATAAAGAAGCGGGTCTATGCTCAGGTGTTAGTATTCAGGCATTGGGGGCATTGCCTTCTCTTTCTCCTTGATGTCGGTGATTAGTGACTCAGTGGTCAGCACCAGGGCGGAGATGCTGGCCGCATTCTCCAGGCCAGCGCGAGTCACCTTGGCCGGATCGATGATGCCCCGCTCCTGCATACTGGCATAATCGTCCCTCAGAGCATCATAACCAATCCCGGCCTTGCTCTTCTTCACCATGTCTACCACCACTCCTCCCTCTCGCCCGGCGTTGATGGCGATCATGCGCAGCGGCTCCTCCAGGGCTCGCTTGACAATGAGAGCGCCGGTAGCCTCGTCGCCCTCAAGCTTTAGCTTGTCCAGGATGGGGATGGCATTGACAAAGGCGACCCCTCCACCGGGAACAATGCCTTCCTCTACAGCAGCCCTGGTGGCAGAGAGGGCATCTTCGACGCGGTGCTTCTTCTCCTTGAGCTCCACCTCGGTGGCTGCCCCTACCTTGATTACCGCGACACCGCCAGCCATCTTGGCCAACCGCTCTTGGAGTTTCTCCCTATCGAACTCGGAGGTGGTCTCCTCTATCTGGGCCTTGATCTGCTTAATCCGCCCTTGAATATCCTCGTCTGAGCCTTTGCCCTCGATTATGGTGGTGTCATCCTTGGTGATAACCACGCGCCGAGCCTGGCCCAGGTCAGCAATGGTGGCAGAATCAAGCTTCCTCCCCGTCTCCTCAGTGATTACTGTGCCCCCGGTGAGGATAGCCATATCCTCCAGCATCGCCTTGCGCCGGTCGCCAAAGCCGGGCGCCTTGACTGCGAGGCAGTTGAGGGTGCCTCTCAGCTTATTGACCACCAAGGTGGCCAGCGCTTCACCATCGACATCCTCAGCGATAATGAGCAGGTTCTTGGTCACCTGAAGTATCCTCTCCAGGGCGGGCAATAGATCGGAGATGGCGGAGATCTTCTTATCGGTGAGCAGGACGTAGGGCTCCTCGATCACTGCCTCCATGCGCTCGGGATTGGTGATGAAATAGGGACTGATGTAGCCGCGGTCGATTTGCATCCCCTCTACATACTCCGTCTCATACTTTATCCCCTTGCCTTCCTCTACGGTGATCACCCCGTCTTTGCCCACCTTCTCCATGACCTCGGCGATGAGGTTGCCGATCTCCTCGTCAGCTGCCGAGATTGCTGCCACCTGAGACACCTGCTCCTTAGTAGTTACCGGGGTCGACATCTTCTTCAGCTTCTCGAGGACAGCATCTACTGCCTTTTCAATGCCCTTCTTCAGAGCCATAGGGTTTGCCCCAGCAACAACGTTCTTTATCCCCTCACGAACCATGGCTTGAGCCAGGATAGTGGCTGTGGTGGTGCCATCGCCAGCAACATCGTTGGTTTTGGTCGCCACCTCTTTGATCAGCTGTGCCCCCACGTTCTCAAAGGGTTCCTCGAGCTCGATTTCCTTGGCGATGGTAACACCATCATTGGTTATGGTGGGGGGGCCAAACTTTTTGTCCAGCACCACGTTTCGCCCCTTGGGTCCCAGGGTGATCTTAACCGCATCGGCCAAGGCATCCATGCCCCTCATGAGGCTTCGCCTTGCCTCTTCGCTGTAAATTAACTGCTTTGCCATCTTTCCTCCTTTACCCTATTTAACGTCCTCAGCTGAACTTAGCTAAGATATCGCTCTCTCGCAGGATCAAATATTCATCATCGTTGATCTTGACCTCGGTGCCGGCATACTTGGCATAGAGCACCTTGTCGCCCTTTTTTAGCTCCATGGCGATGTGCTTTCCCTCCTCATCCAGCCTTCCTGGTCCGACAGCGATGATCTCACCCCGCTGTGGCTTCTCCTTGGCGGTGTCAGGCACTATGATGCCACTCTTGGTTACCTCTTCCTCAACTAGGGGTTTCACCAGGACCCGATCTCCCAACGGCTTCAACTTAGCTACCACTTTAACCTCCTCTGGATTTTACACTCTAGCCTCTTTAGCACTCTCACTGTGAGAGTGCTAAGTTATATTAGCTCAGATTACACTGCGCTGCAAGTGAGCATAGAGCCTTTGATAGTCGGTGATCAGGCTTGAAAGGCAACTATATTCTACAATCTCTTCCATCGCCCGTCAAATATGCTTCTTTCTCCTCGAGACTAGGCTTGACGCTATACACTGAAACGTGTAAAGTGGCAGTGTGAGGGCGAGAGGAAGAAGGAAAAAGGCGAACTGGGATCGGGACCGGATTCGTGCCCTGAGGCGACATTTAAGGTTCACTCAGCGGGAGCTGGCTGACGAGCTGGGTACGCGGCAACAGACTATTAGCGAGTGGGAGACCGGGATGTACCAGCCCCGTGGCGCCTCCTCGAGGTTGCTTACGATCATCGCCGAGCGGGCTAGCTTTCGCTATGAGGTGGATTCCTCGGAGGGGGAACAAGAAAAGCCTTGAATATCCGTGCTGGGGTGGCAACTTAACCTCTGGCGGTATGGCCTAATATGGAGATGGTTAAGATAGGTTGCTGCGGCTTTCCCAAGGGGATGAAGCATTACTTCTCGCGGTTCAGGCTGGTGGAGGTGCAGCGGACCTTTTATCAATAACCTGAGCATGTATGACGATGCCCTCAGGTTTGAAACGCTGGTTAAGGAGAAAACCGGGTGAGGGGAAACGAGGTTATTTATAGCTTGGGAACTAGCAATCGTACCCCGGGTGAGTTTTTGCATTTGCTGCGTAGCCTCGATGTTGAGCTAGTGGTGGATGTGCGCCGCTTCCCCAGCAGCAGGTTTCAGCACTTCAAGAGGGAGGAGCTTGTCACGCTGCTGGAGGGGGAGGGTTTTGGCTATGTATATCTGGGGCAGGAGCTGGGAGGATACCGCAGCGGGGGATATCAGTCTTATCTGAGCACAGAGGGGTTCAAGCGCGGGCTTGAGTGGCTGGAGGAATTAGCACGGGAGCGGAGGGTGGTCTTTCTCTGCGCTGAGCGCTTCCCCTGGCGCTGCCACCGAAGGTTTATTGGCTGGGAGCTGGAGCGGGAGGGCTTTAGGGTAGTCCATGTCATAGATGAGGACAGAAGCTGGGTGCCAAAGCCAAGGTAAAGGGATCAACGCTTTCTTGTTACGCCATGATGGGCGCAATCGCGTGAAAAGAGGGGACAGTGAAGGAAGAGATTTTGGTTCAGTTTTGGCGGAGCAAAATGCTGAGGGGGAGGGAGCTGGTGACTACTGGTGGAGAAGCACTCCAGATTATCCATCCTGGGTGGGTGAATGGTGGCGGTGGTCCAGATTTTCACCACGCCACTATTGCCATAGAGGGGAGGGGGCTGGTAAAGGGGGATGTTGAGGTTCATGTTAGGTCCAGCCAGTGGCGCAGTCATGGTCACCACCGGGATCCTGCCTATA
>JADFVG010000072.1 GCA_015222405.1 Chloroflexota bacterium | reverse complement strand
CCTTTTTGACTCCCTTTATTTCTCGCTCGCCGAGACGAGCTTTCTAAGGGGCTAGGTTTCTCCAGAAGCAACCCTCTAAGTCTGCATCCTCCTTTATCCCCCTTTCTTGCGTTTTCTATCAGTCCCCAGCCCCTTGGTCCGGTGGCTGGTGATTTGCGAGCCTGTCCTCATCATTGTTGCTCTAGCTCCACTCCGAGTGGAGTTAAATCCATCCCCAGCATGCTTGCCAAGGTGTTAACACTTATAGAAGGACTCCACATCGATCAGACTCAAGGATGCCATTTCTCCGGTACCACAGTACTAGGGTACGACGGTACGACAGCACTGGGTATCTCTACCCCACATAATAAATTTGTCCTCCCCTGTTTAGGAAGCTGCAAAAGGTTCAAATTCCATAGCCGAATTGGTCAAGTTTTGCGACCCAAAAGGTTCTCAACAGGCCGCTTTCAGCTCCTTTGGCGGGGGCAAAAAAAAGAGACCTCACTGACAGTAAATGGGGGTGAGCAAGCCAAGAGGTAAAACCCGGAGGGCACTATTCAGCCGTCTTCTTTGAGACCATCTCGTTAGCAAATCAAGAGGGTGTTTCGATTTTCACCAGGATCCCCCCCCTTTTCTACATTACCATCCGCGGCGTTACTGAGGTGGATGTTGTCTCCCTACTCTTGCCCGGTTTTGTTGAGATAGAATAAAGGTGCGCATACGCCAATTACACAACCCAGTTGAAACAGGGTCTTTGCATTATCGGCTCGACCTGAGATGAAGAAGGAACTCGACCTGCCCCCCCCCCAAAGCAGTCCAGTTGTAATATTGGACTATGGACTAAGAAAGGGGGATTTGCATGGTCAGGAAAGCATTCACACCAGAGCATCTGGTTGGTGATTCGATGAGCTAGGCTCTGTGCTCGATTAGTGAGGTCTCTCTTTGGGGGAATAGTTTCGAATGATTAGGTGAGCACTGTTTCGGGAAAGGCGTAATCGAGTTTCCAGTGTGCTAGGATAATACATCTGGGTTCTCTGTTTGTCACGCTTCAACCACATTGCAAAGTAGCCCTCTCCCGGTGCAATGCTAAGGCCCTCTGGATTGCCTGCTCGGGAAGTGTCATCTACCGTTCTTTACTTTTCCAGCACATCGTAGAGGCGTGCCACGTTCCAGCGCTGCACCTCCTGTGCTACGGGCTCGCCCCGGGATTTCATTTCAATCTGTCGAAAGGAAACCAATGTCCCCCGGCGCCAAACTCGTGGACAGCTGTACCACTCTCTTGATCTACATCATCCCAGCGCCTTAGTTGCATATTCACATCGCAATATTGCCTACAGTATACCCCTGTTTCTCCTAATCTAAAGATGTGGTTAATCTTGCCCGGTAGGAGTTGTGCTCTCAGCTCTACATTTCCATCGGATGCTCTCAGCGACTCCACCACGGGGTAGAGCATTCCTGAATCAGCGTCAATGCCAAATTTCTCAACATAACATGTAAACTGGAATGTGCTTAGAATGAGATCACTCCCCTTCCAAAGGGCGAACGGACTAAAGTGGCGGTACTGAAAGTGTTCTGAGGAAGCTGAGTCAGTCCAAATAGCCGTGTAGTCACCGGCGTAGAAGTGCCCCCAAGTCCACCACGCCTGCCCACCACCGCCGAATGAGGTAGGCATACTTGTGAGCTGACGCTCGACATAGGCAAGGCCGCTAACCTTTACCGGTTTCCCCTCAATTGTGAGCGTCCCTTCAACTTCGGCCCTAGGCACCAGCGGCCACCATCCCAAAGCTATGTTCTTGATAGGATGGTAGTATGAATAGCCGTGTTCCTCGTCAGAGAACTGCAGTCCGATTGCCACTGCACGGGCAGTAAGGTCAACGCCTACATCACCTACAGACACCTTGAGGTCGTAGCCTTCTGGCATGCCGTCCGGCCCGAGCTTCCCCTTGAATGTGTTATCCCCCCAGGTTCCGCCAAATGGTTCTGGCTTAAAGGCTTCAAGGGGATATGATTCGGTGCCGTGGTGTGCTTTCCCATCCGGAGTTAAAATGTGCAAATCAACGGTTGGCCCCCCCTGCCTTTCAGATTCCACAGTCCCCCCTGGCCTTGCGCCAAACATCCCCATCGAGTACTGATAGCCGCCTTCTAGCTGACCGTCAAGCCACAGCCAGTCGGCGTAGTTCCCTCTACTCTCCCCTTCTGCTAGCCACGGATGCCATCCCAAATTAATGCCGGTTATCCTTCTGAATGTGTTTCGCCTTGGCATCACTACCTCCTTTGCCTTCAAATAATGGGCGATAGCCTGTGATTCTACAGCGCGGGCTGCTCCTTGTCAAGAAGGTGTACTCGTCGAGGATAGACGCCTGCTTTAAGAGCAGCACCAGCTCGCCGGCTGCCACTATTATAGCCGAGACCGTGGAGGGATACAAGGCCTGACTTGGCGGTTGCTGGCCCCCCTCCCGCGTGCTATACTAGTCACGATTTGCAACCAGTTTCTTGGCAACCCCCTATGCCCAATAAAGGCTACATCCTAGCCATAGATCAGGGAACCACGGGAAGCGCCGCTCTCCTCTGCGATGAGGAGGGCCGGGTGGTCTCCAGCGCCCATCGGGAAGTGCGCCAGATCTATCCTCAACCCGGCTGGGTAGAGCACGACCCACAAGAGCTTCTCCAGAGCTCTCTGGCAGTGGCCCGGGAGGCCCTCCAGAAGGCGGGGGTGTCCCTCTCCCAGGTAAGGGGTGTGGGCATCACCAACCAGCGGGAGACCACTGTGGTGTGGGACCGCTACACTGGAGAGCCGGTGAGCAACGCCGTGGTATGGCAGTGCCGGCGCACTGCCCCGCTGTGCGAGGAGCTGAAGCAAGCGGGCATGGGCCAGTCTATCAGGGAGAAGACCGGGCTACTCGTAGATGCCTACTTCTCCGCCACCAAGCTTCGCTGGATCCTTGACCACATCCCCCAGGGGCAGCGCCGCGCCCAACAGGGAGACCTCCTCTTCGGAACGGTGGATAGCTGGCTTATCTGGAACCTCACCGGGGGTGCTGTCCACGTCACCGACTACAGCAACGCCTCCCGCACTATGCTGTTCAACATCCACACCCTTCAGTGGGACAGGGACCTCCTTGCTGCCCTGGACATACCAGAGGCTCTTCTTCCCCGGGTGATGCCCTCCAGCCAGGTTTACGGGGAGACTGCCGCCGGCCTTCTGGGGGATTCCCAGGTGCCCCTCGCTGCCGTGGCCGGTGATCAGCAAGCGGCCCTCTTCGGCCAGGCCTGCTACGACCGGGGCATGGTCAAGAACACCTATGGGACGGGCTCCTTCGTCCTGCTCAACACCGGTAACAGGCCTGTCCCCTCCCAGAGGGGTCTGGTCACCACTGTGGCCTGGGGGCTGGCAGATGAGGTGACCTATGCTATGGAGGGGAGCATCTTCATCACTGGGGCCGCCGTCCAGTGGCTGCGGGACGGCCTGGGCCTGATTGGGGATGCCGCTGAGAGCGAGACCCTGGCCCGCTCTGTCCCCGACAGCGGCGGGGTCTACTTTGTCCCCGCCTTTGTGGGCCTGGGGGCCCCTTACTGGGACATGTACGCACGGGGCACCATTGTGGGCCTTACCCGGGGCACCACTAGGGGGCACCTGGCAAGGGCTACCCTGGAGGCCATCGCCTACCAGACACGGGACGTGGTCGAGGCTATGGCCGCCGATGCCGGCCTCCATGTCCCTTTGCTTCGCGCGGATGGCGGGGGCACCGCCAACACCCTCCTGATGCAGTTCCAGGCGGACATCCTGGGGGTGCCCATTCAGCGGGCGGCAGTGGCGGAGACCACTGCCCTCGGAGCCGCCTACCTAGCGGGCCTGGCGGTGGGCCTGTGGCGAGATATTGCTGACATCGCCCGGCGGTGGCGCGGCGCCGAGACCTACGAACCGAGTATGTCCGCAGATCAGCGGGAGACCCTCTACGCCGGCTGGAAGCGTGCCGTGGAACGCGCCCGTGGCTGGGTCACGGGCTGAGGCAGGAAGGAGCAGTGTGAACAGAGACTTCGACTCCCTCGTCGGGAAGACCTTCGATCTGATTGTAGTGGGTGGGGGCATCATCGGGGCGGGTATTGCCCGGGACGCTGCCCTCCGCGGGCTCCAGACATTGCTTCTGGAGAAAGAGGACTTTGCCTACGGTACAACCTCCCGCTCGTCCCGCCTGATTCACGGGGGCCTGCGCTACCTGGGAGGGCTGCAGTTCCGCCTAGTGCGGCAGGCCCTCAAGGAACGGGAGGTCCTTCTCGGCATTGCCCCCCACCTGGTGCAGAGCCTCCCCTTCGTCATCCCCATAACCCGGGGGGCTCCCTTGCACCGGTTGGCCCTGGCATTGGGTATGCATCTCTATGATCTCCTTCCCTTCGGCAAGAGCCTCCCTTCCCACCGGCGCCTTTCCCGCCGCCAGACCTTGGAGTTGGAGCCGGGCCTGGAGCTTGAGGGTTTGGTGGGCTCCTACCTCTACTATGACTGTCAGGTGCCCTTTGTGGAGCGACTTTGCCTGGAAAACGTCCTCTCCGCTGCCGAGCATGGGGCCTCCCTCATGAATCATGCGAAGGTCACGGGGCTCCTGAGAGCCGATAACGCTGTGTGCGGGGTTCAGGTGCAGGATCTCCTATCGGGGGAGGTCTATCAGGTGGGTGGCCGGGTGGTGGTTAACGCCGCCGGCCACTGGGTGGACTGTGTGCGGGATATGCTCGACAGAGGCGTAAAGCCCATGGTGCGCAGAACCAAGGGCATCCACCTCCTCATCCCCCAAATCTCCCGCCACGCCATCGTCCTCTTTGCCCGCGCCGATGGCCGGCTCTTCTTCGTAATCCCCTGGCAGGGCTACTCCCTCATTGGGACCACCGACACCGACTACTCGGGGGACCTGGATGCCGTAGATGCCGAGGCAAGGGATGTGGACTACCTTCTGGCGGAGGTTCGCCGGGCCTTCCCCGGTGTGGGGTTGGAGAATATCTTCTACACCATCGCCGGTTTGCGGTCCCTGGCCGACTCCGGCGGCAGAGGGACGTCGGACATCTCCCGGCAGCACAAGCTCGTGGACCACGAGAAAAGGGATGGTGTGGGCGGTTTCGTCTCGGTGCTGGGGGGCAAGATAACCAGCTACCGCATCGTGGCCAAGGATACGGTGGACCTGGTGTGCCGGAAGCTTGGCCTGGAGGCGTCGTGTAGCACAGCGGAAGCTCCCCTGCCTGGAGCACCGGCTGTGCCGCAGGAAACGGTGGAGCAGGCTGCTCAGGAAAGCGGCATGCCAGTGGAGACGGTGGCGCACCTTGCTACCCTCTATGGCTCCCGCTTCTCGCAGGTCCTCAGCCTGGTGCGCGGGGATGCCCAGGAAGGCCAGCCTCTCTGTCCTCACTGCCGGGACGTTCTGGCCCAGGTACGGCACGCCGTTGAGAAGGAGGGCGCCCTCACTGTAAGCGACTTCCTACTCCGCCGCAGCACCGTGGGCCTGGGCCCATGTCAGGGGCTGGACGCCGTGGAGACCGTGGCCCAAGAGATGGGGCGTCTTCTGGGATGGAGCACCGCTGAACAGCAGCGCCAGGTGGAGGCGTACCGCGCCTCGGCGGCTCTGGGCCAGCGCTTCAGGGTGAAGGCTGCCGACGTGGGCGCAGAGCCCGCATAGCCCTGTGGCTTCCCAGTATGATGGTCAAACCGTGGTCATGATAAAGCCTTCGGAGACGCAGAGATCATCGCAATGTGCATTCGGCCAGTACCCCCGCCTGCTCGCCAGGGGCGGTGTATGCAATTTTGCGCAGCGAAATCATTGGGCAGACCTCTGATAGGTCCTTAACTCCCTAACGCATTTTTGAGAGAAGCCTCTGGATAAGCTGTTTAGGCCTGTCAAAGTCATATGTTCGGTAAAGTTCTATTAAGCTTGCACGCTCAGATCCTTCAGCGTGAATATGTGTGACACTTTCCTCACCACCCATAAGTGCAACCGCCTCGCGCAGGATTAAGAACAGTTTAAATCTCTCTTCGCCAGGTATTGCAGCACTCAGATACTTATTTATGTCCTTTCTTAACTCCTCGTTGTCATAGTCATCGCCACTTGGTGCAGTAATCGCTAGTCCTCCCGCTATGTCTATTAAGGAGTGTATGACATTTAGATAGTTAGCGTTAGAATAAAGCTTGCCTATGTTTGTGTAAATAGAGTTTGGCATATAGATGCCAGTTGCTTCATGCTTAATGCCTTCATATGCAGCCATCCTGGCGCACATTTTCTGAATTTCTGCGTAGGTGACAACATCAACGATTTCTTTTTGAATATGAGGGACTCGCTCCAGGCCGTTTGCTTCTTCCACAAGTTTTGCAAGCCCAATCAAATGATCGGCGAGGCCTACCCTATATGACACAGCGGTAAAGCGATGCCAAAGGGCAAACATAAGGGCAAGCCTACTCGCTTTTTCTATGTCTTTATAAACGAATACACGCTCCCATGGTACAAACACGTTATCGAAAATCGTTAGGCTTTCCAGCACAGCTACTTTACTTGCTCTTGCCCCCTCCAAATCATTAAGTGCCGCTTCTGCACCTATTGCAGGTCTACAAATCATCTTTAAGCCTTTTGCGTTAGCCGGTACAGTAAAAGCTATTGCGTAGTCCTCCTCACCTTCCCTGAATGCTCTCCCAGGAAGAACAAAGAGTTCACTACACGCTATCGCATTGGATGTATGTAATTTGGCTCCTCGGACAACAATCCCGTCGGATTTCTCCTCAACAGCATGTACATACAAATCGGCATCTTTTTGCTGCGCTGGCCTCAATGTACGATGCCCTTTCACATCTATTTGGGCGCCAGCCATAAACAAATTGTTCTTAGCCACATTCTCCACATAACTAAGCAGTCTTTCTCTATATTCCCCGCCAAGCTCACTGGCAACAATCTTGGAGCCGAAAACTGCGTCTGAGGAAATATGTGCGACAAGAACCCCTATACTTTTTGTCACGTCGTAGGTTAATTGAAAACGATCGTAGAGATCTGAAGGACTACGAGGCTCTTTGTAGAACGCACTAACTGTAGCCTTTAATTCAGGGTCATGGTAGAACAACCTTTTTCTCAATTCGTTATCTTCTATGCCCTCACCAAAGAAACAACCTACATGATTTACTGCTAAACTTAAAATTGGGTGTTTGGTAACGTCATCGACTTTCTTGCCGCGGTAGAAAACCACCCTTCCATCGCAGAGACTCCCTTTATAGTCCTCCAAATCTTTTAGGGGACCTACCATACCCTCAATACTGCCCATTTTGTTCCACTCCTTGTATTGTAAATTGGGTGAAGTCCATATGTCCGTGTAAGAATCCTGGCGCAGGCACCTCACCTGGCGCACATTTTATGCCGCTACAGCCTCCTTGTCAACGCAACCTATCTGGCTCGGTCCTCCAGGGCCTTTCGCCCATTTCTTTTTGCTATAGTTTAAACGTTCCTTTGAAGTATGTATCCTTGACACTTTTCGCCTTTGTTTTTGCCCATGATTCCAAACCCATCCTCTTTATTAAACACAAATTGAAAACCTTGGTATTATGTGGCACCAGAGATGCTTTGTCCGCGTATGGATGAAGATGGTCACATGGAAAATCAGAACAGTCACAGCAAAAATCAATACCCTTATTCTCGATACATTTATAAACATTGCATGGTTCAGTCATATTGAGAAAAGGTATTGTTCCGTTCTCATTGCGACATCCGCGGCAAATTGCCCGTTCAAAAGGAATACCCAAATTCTTGGAAATCGCGGTTCTTAGCGCCTCATTCTCAGTTGCCAAATACATGGGGCAATTAAAACAATCCAACCCGCAAGGTGCGGTCATCTGTGTATAATCCATGGAACCTCCTTTCAAATTGGGAAGTGTCATCTGCCGGCCTTTACTTTTTCAGCACCTCGTAGAGGCGTGCCACATTCCAGCGCTGCACCTCCTGTGCCATGGGCTCGCTCCCGCCTTCCATGGGGTAGCGGTCGAGGAAGGAAATCTTGTCCTGAGCCTCCTCCAGGCTCATTCCCTGGTCAATGGCCCTAGTGACTGCATCTATCCAATCTTGGATAAAGGCATACATCTCCGGGATGTAACTTTGGTCACAAATACTACCATGTCCGGGAACCAGCACATCAGCGTCCAGCTCCTGGATTCGCTTCAGCGAGTCCAGCCAGTCGAAGGGAAGGGCTTGGTGGAGCCAGGCCTGAACTTTACCAAACACGTTATCCGAAGTGAACACCACCCGTTCCTCGGGAATATGAACCGCCACCTGGAAAGGCGTGTGCCCAGGGAGATTAATGAGCTGGAAGGTGTGATCGCCTACGTAGAGGGTGAGCCGCTCGGAAAGGGTGATCGCGGGTGGGCGATAGCTAAACCCCTCCACAAGGGAAAGGCTCTCAGGGGCCATCAGCTTGAGGCGTTCCTTTAACTGGTCCACTGAGGCGGCCAAGATCGCTTCCCTGGTGCCCTCATGAGCCACCACTGTACCCTCGAAGAAGTAATTCCCCGTGAAGTGGTCAGCGTGAGGCTCGGTGTTTATCAGGTAGCGAACCTCTCCGTGCTTGCTGATTTCATCTCGCCACTCTATTGCGTCTGCGGGCATCTGGGGGGTGTCGATCATTACCACGCCTTCCTTGGTGACGACAAAGCCAGGATTGCATCCTCGAAACCCAGTTTCGGCGTAAACATTATCGGCGATCTGTTGCATCGTTCCCCCCTTAAGAATTAGAGCCGGGATTTCTCATGTCATTTGGGCGGCAACCCTTAGTTCCATCCGGTTGCTCGCGGCCAAAGCCTACCACTATAGGCCAGGAGGGGTCAAGCTCTCCCCGCCATGTTCTCTGAGATGAGGTTATCTTTCGGGATGCTAGAAAGGCATTGCAGGGACGACTCTAGAAATAAATAGAACCTCTGCACTCTGAACACAATCAATCTGGGGAAAGTTCTCCATGTTGCAGCCATATAGACAGCTACAATGGCAAGCGTTAGAATGCTCTACGAAAACAGATCAAAGGACTAACCTCATGCGCTACATTTCATCCTGGAGTGGCGGCAAGGACGGTTGTTTCGCCTGTTATCAGGCGATGCGTCAAGGATACAAGGTCTCCCACCTTGTGAACTTCATTTCCAAGGAATTCCAGAGGGTAAGTTTTCATGGTACAGAAGCTAAGCTAATTCAACAGCAGAGCCGAGCCATGGGTATTCCCCTTTTGCAGAAGGAGACCACATGGGATGGGTATGAGCAGGAGTTCAAGGAGGCAGTGCGAAGTCTAATTCCTAGCGGCGTAAAGGGAATGGTTTTTGGTGACATATATTTGCAAGAACACAAGGATTGGGTAGCAAGGGTGTGTGGCGAGCTCGGCATTGAGGCTGTAGAGCCGCTTTGGGGGAAAAACCCTGAAGAGGTTCTATCCGATTTCATTGATAGTGGTTTTGAGGCCCTTATAGTCAGTGCACAATCCGAGTTCATTGGCCAAGAGTGGATTGGACGTCGCGTGGACAGGGGTTTTATGAACTATCTAAGGCATAGGGACATTGACATTTGCGGTGAGAACGGTGAATACCACACCCTGGTAGTCGATGGGCCTATTTTTGGTACCAGAATAGAGATTATCCAGAGCAGAACCATCGAAAGAGACAACTACCGGTTCTTGGACACTTGCCGGTATAGGCTCGTCCATAAAGGATAGCAGAACGCCTTGCCAGTGCTGAGGGCTTCGTGGCCGTTTGACCACAACCTATTTTCTGTAGAGCACTTTAGCAGTTCGGATTTTCATTCTGCATAGAAGTTTTCGATCCAGGCAGGCCTTTCAGGCTCATCCCCACTCTCCAGCATCTCCTGCCACGCCTCATCGGTGAGTCTATCGCTTATGGGGTGCTTGAATTCGTAGTAGCTCAAAACAGGCCCGGCGCCGACGATGATTCTGCCATCAGGGACCTTGTACGCCACCAGGATCAGGTCAACATAGCCAACGCCCTCTTCTAAGACCTGCATTGGGGGGTTGGCATCGGTGTGGACATCGGCAACTATGGTAGTTTCCTTCCCTTCCGCCTCGACTCCGGCGATAATCGAGTCAAGCTCCTCGCCGAAGTCCCTGATGAATCGGTAATCATCCTCATCGAGCTCTTTGTTCTCCAACTCATCCATGGCGATTTCAATCAGCCTCCTCAGGATGCTCTCCAGACTCTCCAGCCGTGAGCTCTCCGTTTCGTTTAAGGCGTTGAGTTCGGCCAGTCCCTCTTTGGTCATAGTGGTTAGTGCCAGCATCCTGGCGTAGAACTCAGGGACCGGCTCCACATAGCCCACAACCGGCGGCGGCTGTGGGGGAGCCGAGCTGCAAACAGGGGTGTAGCTTTGCTTGGCGTACAGGATAGTATCATGCCGCAGTTCAGTCCAGGATGCCAGAGCCGCTTGTAGCTCTCTGTCCTGCCATGCCTGGGTCTGCATGAAGGTGGGATAGCCGTCACCAAACTCCTTTAGCAATGGCTTCAGGGCATATAGCCAAGACCAATAGAGATTTCGGTTCCAATCTGCGATGTCAAATGCGTCGAACTCGCTCTTAAGCTCGCTTAGTTGTTTATCGTAGCTTGTATCTATGCCCTGGTATTCAGTGTCCCCCTCTTGCTCTAGTATTTGGTAAGCCCTCTCCGAGCCCAAGACAGCCATCACATCCAGACCTCTGGGGAAGCATCTTGCTGGCCCAGCATCGGTCATCTTCATGGTAAAGGGCTCGCCGCTGCCGACATACATGCCGACAGCGGGGGAGACCAGATTCTGAAACATGTATGAATCGGGTACAAACCTCTGCCCCATAAATCGCATCCCCTTGGTCTTGGCCAAGCATTCGTAAAGCTTCTCTTTGGTTATCGGAGGGTAGACGACACAGATACCTGAGCCGCCATAGATCTCCGGATTTCTCATCTGAGCCAGCTCGGCCTTAAGATTGAGCAGCTTCTCATCATCGGCCAGTTCAGTGGCTTGAAACTCGGTGCCAAACACCTTCTCTATGGCGCTGAGATATTCGTAAGGGGTGAGGTCATCGGCTATACCCACGAAAAATGCGGTAACGGCGTAAATCCGGTCCCAGATTTCCTGAGCCGTCGCTCCGTTGGCATCTACATCAGGCATCCGGGCGGAAATCAAAGCTGCCTGAATAGTGGCAAGCTTGGCATCTTGCTCTGCAATTAAAGGCGGTTCAGGCTGCATGCATTCATTGCCATCTCCGCCCTTGAGCAGGAAAGCCATCCTGCCATACCACATCATCGCCTTGAAGAACCTCTTAAGCACCTCGCTCCTGGTATAGTGCCCTCTGGGGACATACTGGGAGTAGTCTTCACAGTAACAGCACCCGAGCATGCAGTTACAGGCTCCGTCTGAATTAAAGATAGCACTCGGTTTGAAGCCCTGATGCTCCTCGATGTTCTTGATCTCCTCATCTACCTCTTTCTTGACCCAGTCCGGGATATCGAAATCCACCGTTCTTATGGGCACGAACTCCTTAAGGTCCCATGGATTCTCCTCGTTCCACTTCTCAATCTCCTCCCTTGCCTTGTCCTCATCATAGCCTTCGGTTGGCGTCTGCAACAGCTTCAGGGTTACGGCAAAATAGGCCACGTTTCTCCTCGCTGCTTCCCTGAGTTCTGAATCCTCAAAGCGCTCGTAGTCCTCGATTGACTTTTCCAGCATTGCCTTGCTCATGTCGATAAGCTGGTCGAAGAATTCTTCCTCCTCAATACGCTTCAGCGTTTCATTAAACTGGATGTGGTACAGATGGAGCAAGGTGTCAGAGGTTATAAAGATGGGTATATCTCGTTCCTTGAGAGCTTTGTATGGCTCTACAATGTCATCGCCATGCCAGGGTATAACCACAAATCCGTTGTTTTCAAGGAGCTCCTTTTGGTTACCCTTCAATTGGAATTGGGACTGGATATTTTGCAAGTTTGCGATTTTTGCCAAGGCAAGGGGCAACGAATAACCAGGGGCATTCAAAGTAAGGGTGAAACCTTCTAGATTGTAGTGTGATCCTAGTGCTAGCTTTGGATTGGATACCTCGCCGGTTGCCGCGGATGGCACGCTTAGGGTAGCTGGCTTTCCGCCAACGCACCCACTGACAAGAATAATCCCGATTAGAGCCAAGGAAATCAGCAGTTTCACCTTCATCGAGTTGCCCCCGTTTATCAGATTTTGGCCTTATATATAAAGACGACCTTCATCGGCAAAAAGTTCCCCTTTGGCCCTGCTCTATGTTATGTATAGTAGGGTTGACGCCGCCCGGGGGACTGAATTTGGGCTTGCAACCCTCAGAAAAGCTCTACAATGGCAGTTATTATGGCTACGAGTCCAGACACTAACACAACGGATATAGCGATTCTGCGGAAGAGATTGGCGTCCACCCGAGGCAATACTTTAATCCCTAGGTAAAAGCCGAGCAATAAGGCAGGGAGCAGGGCAGCAGCTGTACCCAACATGCTGGTCGTCATCACGCCTGTGAAGGCCAGTGCACCTAGGGCTATCATGCCAGAAAATAGAAAGTACCCTGCCAGGCTGGCCCGGAAGGGCTCCTTGTCCCAACCTTGGTTGAGGAGGAAAAGCACTACTGGTGGGCCGCCAAGGCTGGTGCTACTCGTGAGTATTCCGCTGATGAACCCCGAAATGCCGAAGCCGGTGCGCTCCCTTTTGAACTGTCGGGAATGCCCCAGTGCTAGAAGGATGGCGAAGACGACCACCAACGTGGCAATGGTCAACTTTAATGTCGATGCGCTCACCAGTGACGGTATGTAGGCGCCTATGGGCACGCCAAAGATGCTGCCTATCCCCATGACCGTTATCTTTCTCACCCTCACATGATGCCTTGACTGCCACAATATGAGGAGGCACATGATGATCCCGAGGACAATATTGATAACCACCACCGATTTTGCTTCCAGCACGAGGAGGAGTAGCGGAGCGGCAACAAGGGCAGAGCCAAAGCCTGTAACGCTCCTGGTGAAGGCCGCCACCAACACAGCAAAGCATCCCAGCACTAACTCTTCTGCTGACAAACTGGCCCCCTTTATGGCCTATGGCCAAAGGACAACGGCTACGAGCTACTCTGGCGCTGTTTAGGTATTATAATGGCCCACGGTGCTAACATCAATTTGCCGTCTGAGTTTGCCCGATGAGGAGATGGGATTGACTCTGCTTTTCCGATATGTTATTCTGCTGGCGGCAATTTATAAGGAAAGGAGATCTAGATGGTAGGGATTACTTCTTACGGTGCTTATGTACCCCT
>JADFVG010000071.1 GCA_015222405.1 Chloroflexota bacterium | reverse complement strand
GAAGAATGCCAGGACGGGGAAAAAGGAGCCACCCAGAAGGTGCCACAGTCTCCTGCCTGTCTTGCCGCTCACGCCTTCATTCTCGTTTTTTCATCCTCCAGGCCAGGTGGAAGAAACGGGTAAGCTTATGCTAGAATAGCTTTTTTGCCGCTGCTTGTCGAGGGAGATACTAGTAGGCGGTGCGATACAGGAGCTGCATCTTGACAGCCTGAGGGGGGTGATATATCTTTGGCCGAGGGCAGGCAAGGAGGCATACTATATGGATTTTAGGCAGGCTTCAGAGACATTAATAAAGACCTATAAACTGGAGGGCAAGCCAGTAGCTATCAGCTACGTGGATGAGCCTGTGCCCGATGGTGATAGCAGAAAAAGGTTTGTCTGCGTTGCTCTGCAGCAAGCGCGGAAGGGGAAGACAATTAACCTCTCAGCGGAGAACGTATCCTGCTTTGGCGGGTTGCACTGGCTAGGCTTGCAGGATCAGCGAGCGATTCTAATCCCCTTCCTGACCTACGTGGAGAAATTCTACAAAGATATCGTTGTTGCTGAACAGTGGTTCAATACGGTTCCCACCCCTCCCTGGGGGCGAGCTAAATTTGTTACTTTGACCCCTTTGGACCTTGCCCGGGGAGAGCCGGACTTAGTCTTTATGGTGGCAAATACTCACGAGGCCCACCGCATTCACACTGCCCTCATCTACAGTGAAGGCACCCTGACCATGCAAAGCTTCTTTGCCGCTACTTGCCAGTCCTCGATAGGCATCCCCATCGTCACCCAGAAGCCGTATATTGCCCTACCTGACACCGCATCGAGGAAGTTCGCCAAATTCACCGACGCTGATGTCGTGGTCAGTCTGCCATACCAATACTTGGTGAAGCTGCTGGAAGACATAGATAAATCGAGCGGCGGCACAGCAGTGGTCGAATTCCCTTAGAAAACTGGTTCGAATCCAACTCATGCTAGCAAATTAGTTCAAAAGAGAGTCGCCTACATTCGATAGGCGGCTTTCTTTTTGATTTACGCTTCTAGGGCTTGACAAGGCAGCAAAAGAGTGTTATAATGTAACAATTAAAACTAACCATGAAAAGAGGAGAACATGATGCCAGTTATACGCATTGATGATGAAGTGTGGGGAAGGCTTCAAGAAGCTGCAGAACCATTAGTTGACACTCCGAATAGTGTACTGAGGAGGTTGCTAGAGTTAGAAAAAGAAGAAGATGCAACCGAGCGAGTGATAGAGATCCAGGTGAAGAGTTTGTATACACCTAGGCGGTGGGCCCTCATTCCTATACCCAAGGATAGAAGACGCTTTCTCCCTGGCTACAAGGTAAATTTCGATCTGTTAACGGATGTAGGTGTCATTAGTACCCATGTCACCTCTGCTCCGAAGGGAACACCCATAGGTGACCTGAACGCGGGGGCATACATCCAAGGGGGACTCCGTCAGTGGTATCAGGAACACCCCGAACTCAAAGATGGAGACAAGCTCCGAATAGAAGCCTTAGAGCCAGGGAAACGCTACAGGCTGTCCATAGCTCAGGGGTAGACTAAATCTCAGACTTTGGGCAAAAAGAAAGTTGTAACCTGTTGTGCTACGCTTCAGTTGCCAGAAAGTTGAGACTTCCAAGGGCTGGTCCTTAGCGGCCGGCTCTTCTTGCTTTGACTACCTTCCTATGATATAGTTTTCCTATGAAATCTATACCTGGCGGCACTATCACTTCGCCCGGTGGTTTCCTCGCCGGGGCAACCGATGCCGGCCTCAAGGCCAGGGGTGGCCTCGACCTAGGCATCCTCTACTCTGAAGCGCCCTGTGTTGCCGCTGGACTTTTCACCGCCAATAGGATTAAAGCTGCCCCCGTGCTCCTGTGCCAAGAACATATCGCTAATGGGAAGGCGCAGGCCATTGTGGTCAACGCTGGCTGTGCCAATGCCTGCACCGGAGAGCAGGGGTTTGAGGATGCCGCTGAGATGGCAAGCCTTGCGGCAAGGAGGCTGGGACTAGCGGCTCAGGATGTCCTCGTTGCCAGCACCGGGGTCATTGGCACCAGGCTGCCCATGGAGCTTATCGGCGCAGGCTTGGAAAAGGTCGCTCTTTCAAAGGAGGGGGGCCATCAGTTGGCGCAGGCGATGACTACCACCGACACCTCCACCAAGGAGAGGGCGGTTTCCCTGGAGGTGGGGGGAAAGGAGAGCATTATCGGGGGCATTGCCAAGGGGGCAGGGATGATCCATCCCGACCTGGCCACTCTGCTCTCTTTCCTCGCCACTGATGCCGCCATAGATGCCCATTTCTTGGAGCAGGCGCTTCGGGAGGCGGTGAGCCTCTCCTTCAATATGCTAACCATTGATGGCGATACCAGCCCCAACGACATGGTGTTGATTCTGGCCAATGGAGTGGTGGGCAACAAGATAATCGAGGAAGGCAGCGCCGATGCGGAGGCATTTCAAGCTGCGTTGACGGAGGTCTGCATTTATCTGGTGAAAAGCATCGCCCGCGATGGCGAGGGGGCAACTAAGCTCATCGAGGTGGCTGTGGAGGGGGCGCTCTCTGCTGCCGATGCCAGGGTTGCTGCCCGCACTGTAGCCGGCTCGCCTCTGGTGAAGGCGGCAGTTTATGGTAGCGACCCCAACTGGGGGCGGATCATAGCGGCGCTGGGTCGCAGTGGGGCAGAGGTCGAGGGCTCAATGATAGATCTCTTCCTCAACAACATATGCCTGATGAAGGGGGGCTTGCCCCATCCCTTCGATGAAGACGAGGTGAGGGAGGCGATGAAGGGCGGTGAGGTGCCGATTCGGGTGTGCCTCAACCTGGGAAGCTTTTCTGCCACCGCCTGGGGCTGCGACCTCTCTGAGGAATATGTAACTATAAATAGCGCTTATAGGACTTAGGGGAAAATAGTTTGAAAAAACCCATCGTGGTTAAGATCGGGGGCTCAACCCTGGGCAGCCATGATACCACCCTTGAGGACCTGGTCGCCCTGCAGCGGGAGGGCAGGACGCTGGTGGTGGTTCACGGCGGCGGCGATGTGATAACCCAGTGGCTTTCCCGCCAGGGCATCTCCACCAAGTTCGAAAAGGGGCTCAGGGTGACCGACGATGAAACCCTTGAGGTGGTGGTCGCTGTGCTTGCCGGGGTGGTCAACAAGGAACTTGTTTCTGCCATCCAGTCCTTGGGCGGGCGCGCCATGGGCCTGAGTGGCGTTGATGGAGGCTTCATCGAGGCCAGGATAAAGGATGCCGAGCTAGGCTATGTGGGGGAAGTGGTGAAAATCAACCCTGAGCCTATCGGGGCAATCCTTAGAGGGGGCTATATACCCATAATCGCTCCTTTAGGTTTGGCGGCCAAGGGCGAAAAAGGCGAAAAAGAGATGACCCTTAATGTTAATGCCGACACCGCTGCCGGCGAAATCGCTGCCGCCCTGGGGGTGGAGAGGCTTATCTTTCTCACCGATGTCCCCGGCATCCTGGATAGCTCGGGGAAATCGCTTCCTCGCCTCTCTGCTGATGAGGCTAGTTCCCTGATGAGCTCGGGCGTCGTTTCTGGGGGCATGATCCCCAAGGTGGAGGCATGCCTTCGCGCTCACTCCACCGTGCCTATAACCCAGATCGTCGATGGGCGAGAGGCCCACGCCCTGCTCAAGGCTATGGCGGGAAAGGGCAGCGGAACGAGCATTGTTTCGACTGGGAGAGGGGAATGACTGATTGGCAGGCGCTGGAGCGCAAATACATGATGAACACATCTAAGCGTTTGCCCGTGACCCTGGTGCGGGGGGAGGGGGCAAGGGTGTGGGATGATAACGGGAAAGAGTATCTGGACTTTGTCGGCGGCTGGGCAGTCAACACCCTGGGCCATTGCCATCCTGAGATAGCAAACGCTGTGGCGGAACAGGCTCGGACGCTGATTCAGGCATCGAATCAGTTTTATACCGTTCCCCAAATACGCCTGGCGGAGCTCTTGATTCAAAATAGCTGCTTCGATCGGGTCTTCTTCTCCAATAGCGGGACAGAAGCCAATGAGGGGGCGGTAAAGCTGGCCCGCAAGTATGGCAAGCTCCACCTGGACGGTGCCTACGAGGTCATCACCACGGTGAACTCATTTCATGGCCGTACCCTGGCTATGGTCGCCGCCACCGGTCAGACCAAGCATCAACAGCCCTATACCCCGCTCCCCGGCGGCTTTACCAATGTGGAGTATGACAGTATTGACGCCATCAAGGCGGCTACGGGGAAGAAGACCTGTGCTGTGATGCTGGAGGCGATTCAGGGCGAAGGGGGGGTGAACGTACCCGAAGATGACTACTTGAAGCAGGTGCACTCCTGGTGCCAGGAAAGGGGCATCCTGCTAATCCTGGATGAGATTCAGACCGGGATGGGGCGGACGGGGACCCTTTTTGCCTACGAGCAATGCGGGATAGAGCCTGATATCATGACCCTGGCCAAGGGACTTGGTGGTGGCGTTCCCATTGGCGCCTTCCTGGCGAAGGAGAGGGCTTCTGTCTTTGAGCCTGGGGAACATGGCACCACCTTTGGTGGCAATCCCCTTGCCTGTGCTGCCGGTTATGCCACCTTGAAATTCCTCCTCGAGCATAATATAGTAGAAAATTGCCGCCGCGTGGGGAACTACCTGACCTCTAGCCTCGAGCGGCTGAAGGGGGAGTTTGACTTTATCCTTGAAGTGCGAGGGCGCGGTCTCCTTGTGGCTATGGAATTCTCGAGGGATATCGCTGACGGTGTGGTGAAGGCGTGCCTGGAACAGGGGTTGCTGCTTAACGCAGTGAGGCCCGGCGCCGTCCGTTTCATGCCTCCCCTGATCATTGGGGAGAAGGAGGTGGATGAGGCAATAGCCATTCTGGAGAAGGTGTTGGCCCGCCAAGGGAAATAATGAAGGCAAATGAGGAAGTATTGGGGAATAGCGGCAGCGGTGGCAGTTTTTTACGTCACCTTCGGCTTATTTTGTGTCGATATCATGGCTGGTGCCGGGAATAACGAGCACAACCCAATATATCTGGAGGCTGAAGACAAGGACATTGTCCTTATCTGGAACTCAGGCGGTTGGGGCAGGAAGCCTTTCCAGGATGACCCCGACTGGGT
>JADFVG010000070.1 GCA_015222405.1 Chloroflexota bacterium | reverse complement strand
CGTTCTACAATCTCCTTCTCCGCCTCCCGCGTCGGGTAGCCAAACTCAATGGCGATAAACCTCTGGCGGGTGCTGTGCTTGAGGTCCTTCAACGCACTCTGGTAACCAGGGTTATAGGAGATTACGAGGAGGAAATTGCCGCTGGCCTCGATGATCTGCCCCCTTTTCTCCACGGGCAGGATGCGGCGATGGTCGGTAAGGGGATGGATGAGAACTGTGGTATCCTTCCTCGCCTCAACGATCTCATCCAGATAGCAGATGGCGCCCGCTTTCACTGCTCGGGTCAAGGGACCATCGACCCACTTGGTGGAATCCCCCTCGAGGAGGTATCTCCCTACCAGGTCGGTGGCGCTCAGGTCCTCGTGGCAGGCAACAGTGACCAGCGGGATACCTCCCTTCTCAGGGGAAGAGAGACCCTGCTTGGAACGTGGCTTCACTATGGTGAGAGGTCTGCCCAGCTTGTAAGCCATGTATTCCACGAACCTGGTCTTGCCGCAGCCGGTTGCTCCCTTGAGCAGAACCGGTATCTTCTGGGCATAAGCGGCCTCAAAAACTTCAACCTCATCGCCCAGGGGAAGATAAAAAGGCTCCTCCCTCACGATATATTCCTCGATCATGTATTCTCGATAGACTGTCCTCACACCCTCGTCACTCATCCTTTTTTGCCCTCTCTCTCAAGCTTGTGCCACAGCTCTTCCACTTTGGCCCCGACCTCAGCCAAATCGCAATTGGTATCGATGATTACATCAGCGTGCTTTGCCCTCTCCTCTGAAGATAGCTGGGAGCGGATGCGAGCTCTTGCTTGTCCCTCACTGAGTCCGCCCCTATCTTGAAGGCGTTTCACCGCCGTCTCCTCAGGGGCTACTGTGACCCACACCTCATCCACAAGGTCGGTCCAATTGGCCTCGATGAGAACAGCAGCTTCCAGCACTACCATATCAACCCCCTCAGTGTGCAGCCTTTCGATCTCCTCCTTCATCATCGAGTGCATCTCGGGGTGCATTATCTCATTGAGCCGAGCCAGAGCTTGGGGATCGTGGAAAACGATTTCGCCTAGCTTTTTGCGATCTATTTCCTCGTTCTCCTTTAGAATATCGGTGCCAAAGGCATCCACCACCTCTCGCCAAACCTTGGTTTGAGGTCTATAAGCCTCATGCCCGATCTTATCGGCATCGATGATAACCGCCCCCCGCTGAGCCAGAATCTCAGATACTGTGCTCTTACCAGTGAGAATCCCTCCAGTAAGACCAATGACGATCATCCCTCATTTCCTGCTGGCTTGAACTGACGGTGGGGAATCTCCTCGCTGAAATCGAAGTCCACAACCGCCTGGGGCACTTTCCCGCATTTGCAGCCTACTTCCAGTCTACCAACTTGCAGTTGGGTGGTCAAGTCGAGGCTGGGTTACGTCTTGCCCTAAATGTGTTAAAATATCAACATGTGTTAGTCTTCCTGTATGGAGGAGGGGATGCGGGAGGCGCTGCTCTATGAGAAGCTTCCAGGCGACAGGGTGAGGTGCCATGTCTGCCAGTGGCGCTGCACTGTCAATCCTGGCAAGCTGGGTGTCTGTCGCGTGCGCCAGAACATCGATGGCGCGCTCTATGCCCTGAACTACGCTGAGATATCCTCGATGGCGGTGGACCCCATCGAGAAGAAACCCCTGTTCCACTT
>JADFVG010000069.1 GCA_015222405.1 Chloroflexota bacterium | reverse complement strand
GGCAAAAGATGGTGGTGGTCTCTACCTGCGGCCTCACCGAAATGGATAACTTCGACCCTATGATAACGCACTTCAAGGCGGCGGCAAAAAACCTTTATATGGAGTATATTGGTGCCCTGGTTCGACCAGCAGGGGTACTCCTGGACATCGTTGCCCAATCCCAGCCGGAAAAGGTTGAGTCGATCTACAACGCAATAAAAAGGGCGGGATATGAGGTCGTGGCCGAGGGCCGGATGTCGCCGCAAACCCTGGAGGCTGCTGCCCTGGAGTTAATCCCTCAAGAAGCGTATATGAACCAACTGAACACAGTAATTCAGCCCCTGCTCGAGCTAATTGAGAAGCAGGAAAAGGCATAGCTGAGATCAATAAAAGGAGGTAGCTTTGCGCGCTCTGGTTAGCGTCTCAGACAAAACAGGAGTGGTCGATTTTGCTCGCGGCCTTAATCAACTAGGAGTTGAGATCTACAGCACCGGGGGCACCAAAAAGGCGCTTGAGGGTGCTGGTGTCCCGGTTCACAGCGTGGGAGAGCTGACCAATTTCCCCGAGATCCTCGATGGCCGGGTGAAGACCCTGCACCCTGGAGTGCATGCCGGCATTTTGGCCCGCCGCGATGTCCCCGATCATCTCTCCCAGCTTGCGGAAAAGGGCATGGTCGCCATCGACCTAGTGGCAGTCAATCTCTATCCCTTCGTCCAGACCATAGCCAAAGAGGGGACAACCCTGGAGGAAGCGCTGGAGAATATTGACATCGGGGGCCCAACCATGATCCGCTCCGCAGCCAAGAACTTCCCCCATGTCATCGTTGTCGTTGATCCTGCTGATTACCAGCCAGTTTTGGAGAAGCTGCGTACCGGTGAAATAGGCACTGAAGAGCGCAAGAAACTGGCCGAGAAGGCTTTTCAGCATGTAGCCTCATATGATACCGCCATCGCCAGTTATCTCAGGCCCGAGGGCAAAAATTTCCCCCCAGAGATGACCATCGCCCTAAGAAAGCTCCAGGACCTGAGCTACGGCGAAAACCCTCATCAGGAGGCTGCCTTCTATATCGAGGAGGCTGTGGCTGAGGAGCCAGGCATAGCCAGGACAACCCAGCTTTCAGGCAGGGAGCTCTCCTTCAACAACATCCTCGATCTCGATGCCGCATCGAGCGTGGCGCAAGACTTCTCCCCTCCCACCATAGCCATCATCAAGCATAATAACCCCTGTGGTCTGGCATGCCATGAAGACCTGGCCCAGGCCTATCGCCGAGCCCTTGCCGGCGACCCGGTATCTGCCTTTGGCGGCATCGTTGCCTCCAACAGACCCTTGGACCTTGCCATCGCCCAGGAGATCGATAAAAGCCACTTTGACGCTATCATCGCCCCTGGCTATGATGCTGACGCCCTCAAACTGCTGCAGCGAAAGCGCGACCTGCGCCTTATCGAACTAGGCGCTGTGGCCAAACAGGCACCCCACGCTCTAGATTTTCGCCGTGTTGGTGGCGGCTTCCTCCTCCAGACCCCGGACTTCATTGCCGAGGATGTAAGCCTGCGCCCTGTTACCCAGCGCCAGCCAACCCCTGAGGAAGAGAGGGACCTCCTCTTCGCCTGGCGAGCGGCAATGCATGTCAAGTCCAATGCCATCGTATTGGTCAAGGACCTCGCCCTGCTAGGCATGGGCGCTGGTCAGCCAAGCAGGGTTGACAGCGTGGAGATCGCGTTGAAGAAGGCCGGGGACCGCGCTCGGGGCAGCGTGCTCGGCTCAGACGCCTTCTTCCCCTTCCCTGACGGCGTTGAGCTGGCAGCTAAGGGCGGGATTACCGCCATCATCCAGCCCGGAGGCTCGATAAGGGACGAGGAGGTAATCGCGGCAGCCAACAAGCACGATGTAGCCATGGTCTTCACCGGCAGGCGCCATTTTAGGCACTAAGCCATTCTGCCACCTCGCCCGAGCGAAATTGTAGGTATAACATGACCACTATTGATGTGGTGATCCCGGTTTATAATGAAGAGCACATTCTAGCTCAAAGCGTTGCCACCCTGAGGCAGTTCCTCAAGGAAAACATGCCCCAAAGCTGGAGAATTGTCATCGCCGATAACGGCTCCAGCGATAAAACATGGGAGATTGCCCAATCCCTGGCCCGTGAGCATCCCGATGTCATCACCTTGCATTTGGACGAAAAAGGGCGGGGAAGGGCGCTGCGACACGCCTGGCTGGAGAGCAGCGCCGACATCGTAAGCTACATGGATGTTGACCTCTCCACCGACCTGGAGGCCTTCCCCAGGCTGATCCAAGCTATCGAAGAGGGCCATGATGTTGCCATCGGCTCCCGCCACCTGTCAGACTCATCGGTGAGGCGCTCCTTGGGGCGTGAGCTCACATCTCGAAGCTATAACTTCCTCATCAAAGCCATGTTCCTGGCTAAGCTCTCCGATGCCCAGTGCGGGTTTAAGGCCTTGAG
>JADFVG010000068.1 GCA_015222405.1 Chloroflexota bacterium | reverse complement strand
TAGGCTCGATTATGGGCTCTGGCGGCATGGTGGTGCTGGACGAGACCACCTGTATGGTGGATGTGGCCAAGTATTTCCTGAGCTTCACTCAGGAGGAGTCCTGCGGGAAGTGTGTCCCTTGCCGCCTGGGAACCAGACAAATGCTAGAAATACTGACCAGAATCACTCAGGGCGAAGGACGCGAAGAGTATATAGATACCCTGCTTACCATAGCCAAGACGGTTAAGGAATGCTCGCTCTGCGGTCTGGGGCAGACCTGTCCCAATCCTGTACTCACCACCCTTCAGTATTTCAGAGATGAATATGAAGCGCACATACGAGAGAAGAAATGCCCGGCTGCTGTGTGCGATGCCCTCATGATATCACCGTGTCAGCATACCTGCCCGGTGGGCATCAATGTTCCCAAATATGTGGCTCAAATTGCCGATGGTGAATACCTTGAGGCTGTCAACACCATCAGGGAGCGTAATCCCTTCCCAGCTATTTGCGGCCGCATCTGTCATCACCCCTGCGAGGGAAGATGCCGCCGCGGGGAACTCGATGAGTCGGTAGCAATCAGGGCACTTAAGCGATTCGCTGCCGACTGGTATTTTGACCACATCAGCGAATTACCTGCACTGGAACCCTTTCCCCAGATTCACAGCCAAAAGGTAGCGGTAGTGGGAGCGGGGCCTACGGGTTTGTCCTGCGCCTACTTCCTGGCTCAAATGGGCTATCCTGCCACGGTCTTCGAAGCCCTTCCCATAGGCGGGGGCATGCTCTCGGTAGCTATACCTGACTTCCGCTTGCCACGGGAGGTCATTGAAAAGGAGATAGATCATATCGCCAGGCGGGGAGTGGAGATAAAATACGATACACCAGTAAACGTAAATTTCACCATAGAAGATATCAGAAACAGTGGCTTTGAAGCTGTCTTCATCGCTGCCGGGGCCCAAAGGAGCCAGAACATTGGCATACCCGGAGAATTGGAGGATATCGAGGGCTTCTACTACGGTTTGAGATTTCTCCGAGATGTGAAGGTGGGCAAGGCTATCCAAATCGGACGCAGGGTAGCTGTTATCGGGGGTGGTAATGTGGCCCTCGACTCCTCTCGCACGGCCCTTCGCCTTGGCGCTGAGCACGTGAGCATCTTTTACCGTCGGTCGCGAGAGGAGATGCCGATAACTGAGGTGGAGTATGATGAGACTCTGGCCGAAGGCGTCCAGGTTGATTTCCTCGTCAGCCCCACCCGCCTGGTAAGCGACGACTGGAAAGTGACCGGCTTACAGTGTGTCCACATGAAGCTGGGCGAGCCTGATGCCAGCGGACGCCGTCGCCCAATTCCCATTCCTGGCTCAGAGTTTTTTGCTCCAGCGGATAACGTCATTGCCGCTGTTGGGCAGGCTCCAGACCTGACCTTCTTACCCGCGGATAGCGCTCTTGAGCGTACTCGATGGGAAAGGCTGGCCGTCGATGAAAACAGATTAGTTACCAATGTTCCCGGAGTCTTTGCCGGGGGGGATTTTGTCTCCGGACCAGGCATGGTTATAGAAGCTATTGCGGCTGGCCGGAGAGGGGCTATCGCCATAGACAAATACCTCAGGGGCGATACCTCACGGGTCGAGATATATGACCTGAAGCCCAGCATTATTGAGGAGACAATAACTAAGGAAGAGGAAGCAAGCTGGGAACCAAGATTTAGGCCAGAAATACCCCATCTCCCTATCCAGGAGAGGAAAGGCAGCTTTAAAGAGATAGAGCTGGGATTTTCTGAGGAAGAGGCGAGACAGGAGGCTAAGCGTTGCTTAAGATGCGACTTAGAGAAGTAGAAAATACGAAATCTCAAATACCAAATCCTACACAATATCAAGTGACCGAAATCCCAATGAGCCAACGGTTTGGTTTAGAACACCCAAATCTAGAAGTTGTTTAGGGCTTAGGAATTAGATTTTGTTTATGGGAGGTCAGGCATGAAAGCTATCACCAAACAGAAACCCTGGGAGGAAATCGAGCAGCAACTGGACGGGTTGGACCGAGTATATATCGCTGGCTGTGGCACATGCACCACAATGACCAGAACCGGCGGTAGGGAAGAGGTCCTGGCGATGAAGGAGCATCTGCAAGAGCTGGGTAAGCTAGTGACTGGCTGGATAGTTATCCCCACTGCCTGTGATGAGATGACTGAGGTAGCTATCAAAGAAAATAACGGAGCTATTCAGAATGCCAGCTGCATTCTGGCTATGACCTGTGCTTTGGGAGTGCATAAGATGAGTACCTATATTGACAAGCCAGCCATTCCAGCCCTGGATACCCTCTTTATAGGGATCGAGGATGGTCCGGGCTGTTTTCAAGAGGTTTGCGACCAGTGCGGTCAGTGCGTCCTGGGGGAGACTGCTGGCATCTGTCCCCTGACGGCATGTCACAAAGGTCTGCTCAATGGCCCCTGCGGCGGCACTAATGACGGCAAGTGCGAGGTTGATAAGGAAAAGGATTGTGCCTGGACTCTCATATATCAGAGACTAAAAGAACAGGGCCGGCTTGATTTTATGCGCAAGTATCATCCCCCAAGAGATTATAACGTGGCACCCAGGCCGCGGACGACCAGGATTATATGAAAGGAGGCACCATGGCATCGAGTTTCAGGGAAGTTCTCCATTCTGGCAAGTTTGTGATAACCAGCGAAATCGGTCCGCCAAAGGGGACCAACATTGAGAAGATGCTTCATCATATCGAGCTTCTCAAGGATAAGGTAGATGCGCTGAATGTTACTGACCACCAGAGTTCTATAATGCGCTTTCCATCCATTGGTGGCTGCCTGACTATCAAAGAACAAGGTGGCGAGCCTATATTGCAGATGACCTGTCGCGACCGTAATCGGCTTGCCCTTCAAGCCGAGCTTCTCCTCGCATATACCAGGGGCATAAGAAACGTCCTCTGTCTAACTGGAGATGCTGTTTGTGTCGGTGACAACAAGGGGGCCAAGGGCGTTTTTGACCTTGATTCAACCCAACTACTGAAGACAATCCGGCAGATGGAATCGGGCAAAGACTCGGGGGGCAATGATCTCGATGGGCCTGTTGAGTTCTGCGCCGGAGCCATAGTTACACCTGAAGCAAAGCCGATTGAGCCTCAGCTAATAAAGTTTGAAAAGAAGATTGAAGCCGGCGCCGAATTCTTTCAGACTCAAGCCATCTATGACCTGGACAATTTCGGTAAGTTTATGGAATATGCCCGCCAATTCCCGGTCAAGATACTGGCCGGCATCATTCTGCTTGTGTCAGCGAGAATGGCGAAGTATATGAACGAGAATGTCCCGGGCATCCTTGTACCTCAGAACTTGATTGATGAACTGGCTGGTGCTCCCAAAGGCGAGGCGATCAATAAGGGTATAGAAATCGCTGCTAGGATGATTGCCACTCTGGAAAAAGAATCCATATGCCATGGAGTTCATGTCATGGCCATAGGCCGCGAAGAGGTGGTTCCGGATATCCTGAAAGCCGCGGGTCTTGCCAGCTAGGACCCCAACAGGAGTGAAGTCAAGCAACCACGGTAAACTCCACTGTTCTAGGCGATAACCCACCCCATCTGGAGCCAATAAATCTTGATAATAGTCTATCCCCGCACCCTAGCTAGTAATTGGTTCCTACACTTTTCTATCTTCAGCTGTACCAGCAACCTTGCTAACCTCCATAGATGCTATAATCTGTTCTCGAAGTTCACCAACTGCACCAGGAGT
>JADFVG010000067.1 GCA_015222405.1 Chloroflexota bacterium | reverse complement strand
GATAGGAGGGTCTCTCGAGATGGCAAAGTTGACAATGGAGGGAACAGGCCATGACATCCTCATGGGAGGGGTGAATTTCCAGGAGATAGGGCTGACACTTCTTGCTGAGGGCATGCCCGCAAGAATCCAGGGGAATCTGCGGCTGGAGCTTAGGCAGGCAGAGCATAGGCTTCATGGAATGACCGATTTTATTTTAGAACGCCGAAATCTTATACTTTCTCTGGTCTCTGTGCAAGCTGCCGGAAGTGAGGTAAGGGGCAAGCTTGTGCTGGATCTCGACAGGCTACTGGCTGAAGGGAATCTGGAAGGCAGGTGCAAGGACCTTTCCAGCTTTTCCGTTCTCCTCGGACGAAAGCTCAGTGGGGACGGCGGTCTGAAGATGCGGCTCGAACCTTCGGGGGTGGGCCAGAACGTCGATTTCCAGCTCGTGGGCACGGACCTGGCCACAAGCTTTGGATACGCCAGCGAGGTGCGGCTGGACGCTTGCCTCACAGATGCCTTTAAAACCCTGCGGGGAACAGCAGAAATCCAAATCAAGGCATTTCAACATGAAGAACTGACTCTCTCCACGTTTGTGCTTTCGGCTGGCGGCGACCCGGAGCATATTACTTTTACAGGAAAAGCCGTAGGACGTTACAAGGCTGCTTTTGAAATAGAAACACAGGGAATGCTTGGTGTCTCAGGGGAAGGCAGGCTCCACGCAAAACTCACCCTTAAGGGACTGGGTGAAAAGCCAATGGAGGCCAGGCTGGATCTTCCTGTGGCTCTCTCTCTGGTACCCTTTGGTTTTTCACTGCCACCAAAGGGCCTGCTCAAAGGCCGCCTTGTTGGTAAGGCCAACCTTGCCTGGGCCGGCCCACTGCTTGCTTTGGACGATCAAAGCCTGGATGGCTGCCTTGAACTGATGTGTCTCCTCAAGGGTACGGTTGGCACGCCTGAGATGACAGGCCGGGCCCATCTCG
The DNA here is from genome assembly GCA_015222405.1 of Chloroflexota bacterium. Taxonomy (GTDB): domain Bacteria; phylum Chloroflexota; class Dehalococcoidia; order E44-bin15; family E44-bin15; genus JADFVG01. The sequence continues at coordinate 2,772 of JADFVG010000067.1, read as the reverse complement.
AAAAAGGCGTTTATGAGAACGCTCGAACCGGAATGATCTTGAGGGATCTTGATGTCAGACTCGTGACAAAAGGTTCAAGATTGATTGTCGAGCGTGCCCAAGGGACCGACGGCGAAAATGGGATCGTTTCGCTGCAGGGCTGGGTTGATTTATCCCTTGACGAGCATTTCCCTTTCCAATTGGACTTCATCCTTGAGGAAGCTACCTTGCTCCGGCTCGATGAGGCAACGGCTACTGCAGAGGGTCGGTTGACGCTTTCGGGCTCGTTTAGGGAGGCATTAATTGCAGGCAGGCTTGACATTGGGCCTGCTGAGCTTCGCATCCCCGACCGTTTGCCCCCGGAGATGACGGAGCTTGAGGTCATCGAGATCGACCGAGGCATGCAGGAGAAGCACAAACAGCCCCCGCCACAACCTGGGTTGGCCCCAAGGCTACTTCTGGATGTTGCACTGGAAAGTCCTGGTCGCGTATTTCTTCGTGGTCGTGGACTTGACTCCGAGTTGGCGGGAGACGTTCGGATTACCGGGAGCGCGCATGAGCCTGTAATCACGGGCCGTCTTTCCGTTGTCCGTGGGTATTTCAATTTTCTGGGTGAGCGCTTTTCCCTGGAAAAAGGTGTCCTTTCCTTCGACGGCAGGGTTCCAGCAGCTCCGTACTTAGATGTGACAGCTGAAGCCAGGGCCGGTGACATTACCGCGCTCGTACAGCTATCAGGACCTGCGTCGGCACCTGAGGTTAGCCTCACATCGAATCCGGCGCTGCCCTCAGACGAGATTCTCGCTCGCTTGCTCTTCGGTCGAAGCGTGGACGAAATCACCCCGATACAGGCGGTCCGGCTTGCCTACGCGGCGAGCATACTGGCGGGCAGCGGGAGCGGGTGGGACCTTATGGGTTGCGTACGCGATTTACTGGGGGTGGATCAACTGGAAATAAAGCAGTCAGAGGAAGAAAGTGGCGAGGTTTCCATCGGTGTTGGCAAATACCTGGGCGAGCGTGTGTACCTCGAGGTGGAGCAGGGGTTGGGTCCCGGGGGTGCCAAGGGTACAGTGGAAGTGGAGATTACCCCGAACATCACGGTAGAGACAGAGGTCGGCGGGGAATCGGATGCGGGAATTGGCATCAAGTGGAAGCGGAATTATTAGCAGCGCTCCGTCAAAGTCAGACTTACCTTTTCAGCATTCAGACCTCACGGCGGTGCCCAGAGGGGGCCGCCTGCTGCTGCGGCGATCGGGAGACTGATGTCACAGGTGGCGGCTCCGATAATGCCAGCTCCTTTAAGGTACGACCCTGGAGCGCCTCGGCTAAGGCCTGGTCGAGGTGGTCGACTAACTGCTCAACGACAAGCTCGGCCGGGAGTCTTTGCACATTAAGATGGGACACTTCATGGGCTGCGCGAACCGCATCGAGTACGTCTTTAAGCTCGGTAGTCTCCAGGGGTCGGGCGGGCAAGTAGGATGGAGGCTCATCGCCGGTCTGTGTTAACAAGCCATACTGCTCCAGGGCCTCTAAGATGGGTTCCAGAGTTTCCATGGGTACGCGGAGGCGCTGTGCGAGGCCTTCCATAGTCCATGTGGGACGGCGGTGATAGTAGTTCTGCCCGATCAGGAACATTACCAGCAGGGACAGCTTCTCTTTCAGACGGTTACTCAACTGCAGTTCGTGCCGATCCGTAGTTAGGGACTCGGGATGCTGGTGATAAAAGGCTATGCTCGCCCCGACGAGCAAGATCAGCCAGCTAAGGTAGAGCCAGAGCATGAACATTATGAGAATCGCGAAGCCGGAGTAGATAGCCGTGTACTTGGAGGAGGTCACGACAAAGGAAGCGAACGCCCAACCGGTGGCTCCCCACAGAACACCTCCTATCACCGCGCCGGTTAACGCGGAGCGAAGACGCACCCTGGTGTTGGGTACAAAGATGTAGAAGAACGTGAATGCGACGATGATCAGGAGGTATGGCAGCAGTTGGCTCGCCACTTTTAAAAGGCTGCCAAACGGTTCCATTGCCACCAGCTTCTGCACCACCGCCGTGCTCATTACAGATGCCATGATGCCGAGGGCGGAAAACACGAGCACGGGGCCAATCAAAATCACGCTCAAGTAGTCGCTGAAGCACTGTGCAAACGGCCGGCTCCGCTTGACGTGCCACATGTAGTTGAATGCTCGCTCGATCTTCCGGATCAAAGAGATAACCGTGTAGATGAGAAGCGCAAGGCCAACAGAGCCAAGGATTCCTGTCTTGACGTTATCCACAAAACCAATGATGCGACCGCTGATCTCGATCCCTTTCTCTCCCAGCGGCTCCAGGAAGTTCAGCAGCAACGGTTCAACCTGGTTGTGTACCCCGAACCCCTTCAAAACGGAGAAGCTGAAGGCAAGCAGTGGCACCAGAGCAAGCAGTGTGGTATAGACCAGGCTCATCGCCTGGAGGGTGAGCTGACCTTTAGTTAGATCGTATACAACCACGTAGGACACTCGAAGTGCGCTGATAAGCCAGGCCTTGCACCAAGGCAAGGAGGCTACCTCGGCTCCCCAAATGAACCCGGTCATAGCTGTCTTGAGTTGTTTTGCATTCATCACGAGCAGTGGTGACGACTCTGGGAGGTTGCGGCCAGCGAGTTAGCTTATTGCTGGACCATTCACTGGGGGTCTTGCTATTGATTCATTGAACCCGTTGCTTAAAAGCTTTCCCTGGGGTGAATTTCACACTCTTGGAAGCCGGGATGTTAATCTTTTCTCCTGTCCTCGGGTTGCGACCTTCCCGTGCAGCTCTTT
>JADFVG010000066.1 GCA_015222405.1 Chloroflexota bacterium | reverse complement strand
CCGACGCAGTTCTCCTCGCGACTCCTCACCTCGTCGTCCTCGGCATCATAGTAATGTGCGTCAAAGGTGCACTGATTGACACATACCTGACACTGGATGCACCGATCAGGGTCTCGTTCAATGATAAACTTTGGTGGCAAATAGGTCTTCACCTTACTCCCCTATCTTCTTATAGGAATCCCTCTTTCAGCCAGGTAGTCTTTCGCCTGACGGATTGAATAAATCCGGTAGTGGAAGATGCTGGCAGCCAGAACGGCATCAGCCTTGCCAATGATCAGCGCCTGGTAGAGATGCTCCAGATTGCCGGCACCACCACTGGCGATTATCGGCACGGTCACCGCCTCGCTGATGACGCAGGTCAGCTCTAGGTCATATCCAGTCCGATGGCCATCGGCATCCCAACTGGTAAGGAGCAGCTCTCCGGCGCCGAGCACGACAGCCTCCTTCGCCCACTGGATGGCATCAATCCCCGTCGGCTTTCGTCCCCCGTGGGTACAGATCTCCCATCTGGCCACATCACCGCTCCGAACTCGCTTGGCATCGATGGCTAGAACAATGCACTGAGAACCAAACCTTCTTGCCCCCTCGCCGATAAGCCTAGGGTTGAGCACCGCCGCTGTATTGATGGTTATCTTGTCCGCGCCCGCTTTCAGCATACGTCGCATGTCGCCAATGTTGCGCAGCCCTCCACCAACGGTAAGCGGAATGAAAACCTGCTCTGATACGTGCTCAACCACATCCACCATGGTATCGCGGCCCTCAGGTGTGGCGCCAATATCGAGAAAGACCAGCTCATCGGCGCCCTCTTTGTAGTAGAAGGCAGCAAGCTCTACCGGGTCGCCAGCATCCCGGAGGTCGGTAAAGCTGGTGCCTTTAACCACCCGACCCTGAGTCACGTCAAGGCAAGGGATAATCCTCTTATTTAGCATCGAATGCTGTTCCTTCCTGTTGTAGCTGCCTCTTGAGGCACAAGAGGTCTCTTAAGACTTCCCACTATTGGCTCGCCACCCATCGGAATCCACGCCCGGTCCAGGTCGGGGCAGATCAGGCGAATGGCCGATTCCTCGGACGAAAGATAGAGCACCGAATCCTTCACCCCGACGGTGAGGGGGCGGAGCCTTATTCTGTCAGTAAACCCAATCATTTCACCATGATGGGCGATGATTACCGTGAACGGCCCATTGAGTAGAAGGCTGCCATATACCTGTCGCAAGGTCTTAAGGAGTTTTTGCTCATTCGGGGGGCGACGCCCTATATCACTCCAGAATGGAGGCGCTAGAATCTTGGCCACTATCTCTATGGGAAGGCCATGCTTTCGCATCAGGAGGTCGATGGCGTAGGCCACTACCTCGGTGTCGGTCTGCATGGTGCAGTTATAGCCAAATTGCTCCAGATAGCGTCGGTTTATCCCATAGGAGGAGATCTCGCCATTGTGAACCACCGTCCAGTCTAAGATGTTGAACGGATGTGCCCCACCCCACCAGCCGGGGGTATTGGTGGGGAACCTCCCATGGGCTGTCCACAGGTAACCCTGATACTGCTCCAGGCAGAAGTACTCAGCTATCTCCTCGGGGTAGCCTACTCCCTTGAACACCGCCATATCCTTGCCGCTAGAGAAGACAAAGGCGTCCTTAACCGCGGTATTGACCTTCATGACCCTCTCTACGACATAGTCGTCCTGTGATTGCTCACCACACTCCCGCGGGTCTACTTCAAGAAAATAGCGCCATACCAGGGGCGGGTTCACAATTGCCGGTGTCGGCTGGGTGGGCACCTCCTCGGCGTGAAGCATATGAAATCCCTGCTTGAGAAAAGCCTCCACCTCTGACTTTCCTTCGGGGCTGAGGTACATTATGTGGAGGGCATAGTAGTCGGAGTATTCCGGATAGAGCCCATAGATGGCGAACCCACCGCCCAGTCCATTGCCCCGAACATGCATGTTGGTGATGGCTCTTATCACGCCCTCGCCAGAGAACCGCTTTCCCGTAGTATCCATTGCTCCAAAGATGGAGCAGGCATCGATCACCTTATCGTCAAAGTAAGGGTTGTTCATCTTACTCAGGTCTCTCATCTTTTAGCGCTCCAAAACGAAGTGATCACTCACCAGCGAAATCCTCCACCGTCTCCACAGGCATGACTGGCTGAGAAACCAACTCTGGAGGCGGTGTCTCCAATCGCTCCTGCCACAGCTCGCGGGGGAGAGACACCAGGCCGAAATCGTCAGCCACAAGCGCCTGCTTAAAGCTACCCACGTCCACTCGATCTCTCATCAGGCTGAAGACTATGCCCGATTTCTCAATATCCCTGACAAAGACCATCCCTACCAGCAGGTCATCCTTCAGGATCACCTTCCGATAGATGCCGTCATTTTGCCTGCTGAGCACTTCGCACCCATCTCCATATGATGGGGCCACCATGCCCGCTGCGGCGATGTCAAGTCCGAAGTAGTTGAGCGAATTCATAGCTGTGCCGCCAGGGTATTCGGTCTTGACCCCGGCCATGTTATAGCCCGCAATCCTGCCACCGAGATAGGCATTGGGCCAGATGGGGGTGAGCCGATTTTCGCCATAGACGAAATCATAGGCCTCGGCTGCATCCCCACAAGAGTAAATGTCGGGATGGCTGGTGGCCATGTGGCGATCCACCACTATGCCCCGGTTCACCTTTATTCCGATACCCTCCACCAGCTCGATGCGCGGCACAACCCCAATAGCCACCACTACCAAGTCGCAATAGATTTCCTCCCCGTCGTCCAGTACCACCCTGCTGACCGTTTCCTCACCGCAGATCTCAGCCACTGTATGGCTGGTGACGATGCTGACGCTCGCTTGTCTGAGCGCTTCTTCAGCGATCGAGGAGGCCTGCTCATCGAGGATGGTATTCAAGATTCTCTCCTTCATTTCGACGACGGCGACCTCGACTCCTCGCTGAACTAGAGCCTCGGTTACACTAATTCCGATTAGCCCACCGCCGATAACCACAGCTTTGCTGGCATTATCCAGAAACCCGTCAATCGCTTTGGCATCGTCAAGAGTGGTGAAGGTAAAAACGCCTCTTTTGCGAATCCCCTCTATTCTGGGGACTATGGGCACTCCTCCCGTAGCCAGCAACAGCTTCTCCCAGACGATCCTCTCAACCCTCTCGACTTCAGCAGTGTGAGATTCCAACCCCAAGCCCTTGACCTTCTTGCCCGACAGAGAAACGATATCATTTTGACTGTAGAAGTCGGCGGGGCGAAATAGCATCCCATCAAGGTTGCGCTCCCGGGTTAGGTACTTTGAGATAAGAGGACGGGAATAGGCCGGGTATGGCTCGTCAGAGATGATCATGAGAGAACCTATTTTATCCACCTCGCGTATCGCTTCAGCTGCCGCGATGCCGCCAGCTGAGTTTCCTATAATCAGGTATTTAGTTCTCATCATTTTTGTTCTTCCCAAGTTAAGCCTGCTTTCTGTCCAGCGCCATCTTCAAAAAGTTGGAATACATCCTCAAGCCATACTCCCCGCTCTTCTCGGGGTGGAACTGGGTCGCCACCAGGTTGCCCTTAATCACGACACTGCACATAGACACACCATATTCTGTCGTGCCTGCCACAACCGACATATCGTCGGGGTCAGCATAGTAGCTATGAACGAAGTAGAAGTTGGCTTCATCCGGTATGGCGTCAAAAATGGGATGCACCGCTTTCTGTTTTACTTGGTTCCAGCCCATATGGGGAATCTTGTGCCCCGAGGGCAACTTCCTTACCGCTCCCGGGATCATCCCCAGGCATTCGTGCCAGCCCCCTTCCTCGGTCCCCGAGAACAGGACCTGCATTCCAACACAGACGGCAAAAAGGGGTCGCTCCTCAGAGATTAGCTGGCGAATAACTTCAGCCATGCCTGATTCCACTAAATTGTGCATGGTATCTGCAGCAGCACCAACCCCGGGCAAGATGACCGCAGCAGCACCAAGCACATCGGCTGGCCTAGCAGTCACCTTCGGCTGGTAACCCAACCTGGCGAGGGCATTGGCAACACTGCGCAAATTTCCGGCACCATAGTCGATTATGGCAATCACCTCGCTTCACCCCCCACACCTAATACCAACGCTTCGTTAGGGCAATTAGCCACACAAACCGGCACCTCATGCTCAGGGCAAAGGTCACACTTGGCGACGACTTT
>JADFVG010000065.1 GCA_015222405.1 Chloroflexota bacterium | reverse complement strand
TTTCCAGGCCTCTCGGGTTTTCTTTGACGTACTGGATACGGCTGATCACGTTGGTGCCATGCCTGCTTTGGCTATTGAGGCAAGAAGCGACGGCAACTTCACTTCCATCTCTTAAGCTGATGAGCTTGCCCACCACAGTGCTGGTACCGAGGTCGAATACCAGTCCGCAATGGTGGTGCATTTCCTCTCGGTTCTGCCACGCCATCAAGCAGTCCTCATGGAGCACTGCCGCGCCGCTGAACTGGGTTCTCCTTAGCATCTCGGGTAACGTGCGAAGACAGTTAAGCGTAGCCTTCAGGTCTTGATATTCGTGACCCATCACCAATTTGATCCGGTCCAGCTCAGAAAGCCGCTCACTCTGAAGTTTAGGGGGCAAGGCGATGAGCCTCTTCTCTACAAGTGGCTCAAGACACAACAGGGGCAGATGGCTGCTTTTGAGAATATGGCTGGTGGTGAGAATCTGGAAATATCCCGCCTCAGCGTCGGTTTCCCCGGTAGAGATCACCAAATCGTGGTTCACCTTGGTGCGGCAAGCGAGGCGGATCCCCCGTTTCAACTCCTCCTCATCCAGGAACTCTTCTTCCTCCGTGGATGGGGGGCCTATCGAAGAGAGGACTTTGACTCTGCATTTGCCACATTTCCCAAGTCCGCCGCATTCGCTCTCCAGCTCCACATCCGTCTTCTGCAACGCCTCCCAGATGGTCGTCCCCTGGCGAACGTTCAGCCAGAGGTCATCAGGCAAAACATTCAACCAGACGTATCCCGTTTTGCGTTTTGCAGATGGGGGAGAGACGATGGAGTGCTTTTCCCCCTTAAGCTTTTGATTCTTTGCCTTCTTCATCTTCACTGCAAAAATCCGCGCTAGAGCAACTCGATGAGTTTGTTTTCGATATGCGAGTAATCCGCATCTCTAATCTCCAAAGATAACCCTAAGGACCGGGCCAGTTCACCAGCCTGGGGCATAAGGTCTGGGTCTGATGGCTGCCGCACATAAAGCAATCGCTGGTAGCGTTCAAAAAAACATCTTCGCATTTCCTCGTCATGAAGTTCCAAGGGCCTTACACAATATTCCTCGAAGTTAAGAATAAGCTCTCTTTCCAGAAAATAGGTTCCCGCTGTCTCATCAATGAGCTGCTGGAATCGCTCACTGCCGAGAAGCATTTCATAACAGCAATGCCCAGGCACCTTAGTCGCTCCGTGCTGTTTGCAAAAGTCGTCGATATTGGGAAAACAGTCCCCATACAGGCAGATGACCCGCTCACCCCTTTTTTGAGCGGAAGCCATCTTCCTTAACAGGCGATTCCTTAGTTCTTCGGGTCTCAGATGCAGATCAGATGGCAAATAGGTTATCCGCAGATCAGGATATCTGTTTCCCAACTCAAGATGCTCCAGAGTTGGCTTGAACACCGCGCAAGCAATGATACGTGTAATGCTTCCGGTTTTGTGCGTCATTTTAGATATATCTACTACCTGGAAAAGCCTTTTTTATTTCGGAGATTAAATCATGATCCAAAAGACCTTCTCTGCCCTCCTCCAGAATTTTTTGAACTAGGTCGTTAGCCCGGCTCAACATGTCCGGACGGCCTCTTTCTTCCCAAACATCGAAGTTGCACCGCACACTCAGGTTGGGGTAAAAGAATTCGTCCATCATATGGTCGACCGTGTGATCTTCCGTGACGTAGTTCCCCCCAGGCCCAACACTCTTGATCACATCGAAGCCCAGCGTATCTTCATTTACCTTGATGCCCTCCCTTATCCTGTAGAGCATTCCGATGATCTCATTGTCGATGACAAACTGTTCATAGGAGATGGAATTGCCTGAATCCAGCATTCCAGCCGTCAGGCGAATGCAGTCCGCTCCGGTCGTGACCACCGCCAAATTGGAAACACCTTTTTCAAAACCAGCCTGGATGTCTGGCCTTTTAGCCTCGGTGACTCCGCCTGAAGTGTAAATAGGCAAGTTATAGAGTTTCGCCAATTGGACTGCAGCAGCGTTCATCATCCCCGTTTCCACTGAGCCCATAGTCAGTTCCATGGTCCGTAAATCCATGGTCGTGGGAATCGCGCTATAAAGCACCTTAGCTCCCGGAGCGAGCACCTGTGTAATAGCCACTGCGGCCAGCGATTCAGCATGCATTTGGGAAAGGGTCCCGGCCAGGGTGGCGGGAGCGGTGGCTCCAGCGATAGGCACTGGCGCGCAACTGACGGGGATGCCATGGGCAGTGCAGAAATTGAGGATGTCTAAAGTGTTGGCATCAATGGTGAGGGGGCTTATGGTGTTGGTAATCACCGAAACGAAGGGCTTTTCGCGGAGTTTGTCTTCTCCTCCGGCGATGATAGTTGCAAGATTCCACATTTGCTGTACTCCGTGCAAATCATCGCAACCCCCCATCACATGTTTCGTGGTATGGTTGAAAGCGTAATAGAAGTCGAGCAAATGATAGTTCACAGGCTTTATGTCGTGGGCCTGACAGGCGATGACATAAAAACGAATGTTGTCCAGGTGATCTACCAGGGTGGCGGTGTGGGCCACATCTCTCAGCATGGTGAGACGGTAACCGCCGGTTGCCATATCGAGAATGCGAAATACCCGTCCTCCATTACCTATATAGGCATTGTCCTCTCCTAAGTGGAGGTCATTTCGGCCATCTCGAGAATATAGGATAAAGCGAGAGGGAGCCCGCCTCAAAACTTCGTCAAGCCAGTCCCCGTCAAAGCGGACCCTCTCATTCTCGTAATCGACCTGTGCTCCCGCCTTTTTTAGCTTGTCGAGAAAGGTGTTGCTGTAAACCCTGATCCCGACGCGTTCCAGTATCCAGCGCCCGGTACGGTCGATCTGCTTCGCCTTGTCAGGTGTAAGCGGTTGGTAGAATGGCAAACTTGTTTCCATAGATCAACTCCCTGTCAGCGACTGCGGAGAATGAGGTCAATTTCCTTGAGTACCCTATCAGGCTTGGGCGCAACCTGATGTTCTGAAAGGATCCTTTTGGCCTCGGTATTGCAACGCTTATAGAGATCCATGGCGCCAGCTTCTTCCCAGGAATCGTAGCGGGAGCGGTCCAAAAGCTTCGGCAGAAACTGCGCCTGCATGAAATGTTCAAAGGTGTGATCGTCCATGAGGAACATGGAACCGGGCCCACCGCTGACCACCCTTTCTATTACCTCGAGGGCCAGGGTTTCCTCATTGACAGGAATTCCGCCGGTAAAAAACTGGCTCATGGCCACCAACTCGTTAGCCATCGTCACCATCTCCAGCGAAGAGGTGCTCCCATATTCTAAAAAACCCACGTCGTGGATCAAGTTGGCTCGAGAAAGCATGGCAGTGATGATGGAAAACATAGCTTCGGCTCCTGCCTGGGCATCCATGACCTTGGCATCCGAAGCTCCGGCAAAGGCCCAGATGGGCAAGCCATAGATTTCATCGCGCATATCGGCTAGTGCGGCCTGGCTGAGGCTCCATTCGGGGCAACCGTATGAGATGACGGTGGACTTCATATCCAGAACGCTGACATTGGAGCCAAACAGGAAGGGAGCTCCTTTGCCAGCCAACTGATGTACCACCAGTCCCACTAGGTTTTCAGCGATCCCTAAAGCCATGGCTCCGGCAAGAGTGACCGGGGCTCCGCCCCCAGCGTTGGATCCAGAGGGAAGGCAAATGGGTATCCTCTTTTCGGCGCAGAAAATGAGCTTTTCCATCACGTTTTCAGGAAAGCGCAACGGGCTGATGGCCTCGGAGTAATTTAGTATAAACGGCTTCTCCTGGAGCGCTTCTTCGCTGCCCGCCACCAGGCAGGCGATCTCGTAGATTTTGACAATGTCTCTGCCGCTGTCGGCGATGAACACAATAGGTTTATTGATATTTCTGACCATCTCGGCAAAAACATAAACGTAGATATCTTCGACAGGAACATCTTCAGGATTGGACATCGACATGGCAAAAGACATATTCTCCAGCCCGTCCACCAGCCGGGCAAAATTAGCGGTATCTTTTAACACCGTGCGGCGACGCTGGCCGGTTTCCAAATCCAAAGTGAAAATAGCGTCCGAACCTGTGCCATAGAACGTGTTGCCGTTGACGAGAGGCATCGTTTTGTTGCCTTTCTGGTCATAAAGGTCGATCTGCTTGGGAGCTGACTTCAAGGCTTCATCCACGAGGTGAGCGGGGAGCTTAACCCAATCACCGTTGGAAACCTTGCCCCCGGCATCGGCTAGCATTTCCAGAGCGCCGGGGTGCTCCATCCTAAATCCGGTCTTTTCCAGGATCTCTAAAGCGGCTGTGTGGATTGCCAACGCCTGGTCCCGGTTCAAGACCTTCAGCCGCGGTTGAAAGGTGGGGGGCTCCATCGGTTTCACGGTAACACTCCTTATCTTAAGATGAAAGGGTTAAGAAACACCGAGCAAATTTTTTGCTTTGCTCACAGCAGAACCGGCATCGGATGCATAAGAGTCCGCCTTGATCTCCTGGGCATACTTTTCTGTAACCGGGGCACCACCAATCATCACCTTGACTTTATCCCTGATCCCGGCTCTCTGCAGCGCCTCGATGGTCCGTGGCATGGATGGCATGGTGGTAGAGAGCAGCGCCGACATAGCCACGATGTCCGGTTCTACTTCTTTCGCCTTCTGGACAAAGCTTTCGGGAGAGACGTCCACCCCCAGGTCGGTGATCGTGAATCCTGCGCCCTCCATCATCATGGAAACCAGGTTTTTGCCGATGTCGTGCAGGTCGCCCTTGACTGTCCCGATCAGCACCTTACCCTTAGAGGTGATGTCACCTTCTTGAAAGAAAGGTTCGAGCAGTTTCATGCACTCTTTCATCGTCTTGGCAGAACGAAGCATCTGGGGGACGAACATTTGCCCTTTGCTAAACCTTTCGCCCACTTCATCCATACCGGCAATGAGCCCTTTATCGAGAATGTCCCGGGCATTGCTGCCAGCATCCAGGACGCTCTGAGTCTCCGCCACCGCCGTCTTGATATCCCCCTTGATCACAGCTTCAATTAATGCTTTGTAGTCGCTCATCTTTTACCCCCTTATGCTCGTTCGATTCAAACCGAACACCAAAATCATCCTCTGGCAATGCGGCCTTTTTGATAGGCGTCAATAAAGTTTTCGCAGTATTCATCCCGGCCGAGAAGCATCTCCACCGCGAGGAGGGTTGCCATGAGCTGCTTGTCGGTCGGGTCCAAAATGGCAGCGGAAAGGCCGTAGGAGATACAGAGCGCCAGAAAGTTACGGTTGATCAGGCGGCGTTCGGGAAGGCCGAATGAGATGTTTGAAAGGCCACAGATGGTATTCACGCCTGGGAAATCGTGCATGATCTTATTGATGGCCCCAAGGGTGGCAACCCCCATGCCAGTGCCCACCGAAACGGGCTGTACCAGCGGGTCCACATAAATATTTTCAAGAGGAATCCCTTCATCTGTAAGCCTATTGATAAGTTCCGAACCAACCTGAACCCTTTCTTCCACGGTGGTGGGCATCGACGTTTGAGCCATGCAGAGAGCGACCACATGGCAAGGCTGGGAAGTGATTACAGGAAGAAGAGCTTTAAAGCGGTCTTCTTCCAGTGAAATGGAATTGATCATCGGTTCGCCTTTGTGGTGTTTGATCGCTTCGGACAAGGCCGTGGGATTGGGACTGTCCAAGCACAAGGGCAGGTCCAATTCTTTTTGTACTGCCTTGACCAGCCAGCAGAGGCAATCAACCTCTTGGTCCAGAAAGGTTCCGGCGTTGACATCAATGTAATGGGCCCCCGCTTCGGCTTGATCCCGGGCTACCTTGGTGATAAATGCGGCATCCCGTTTTTTAACCGCTTCTTCGATGCTCTTCCGACTGGTGTTGATCTTCTCTCCTACAATGATCATCGTTGATCCTGCCTTTGAATCTTTAAAGCTAAAACCGGCATCCTAGATACCCGGTTTTCGCCAAAATTAGCGTCAGGAGCGAGCATAATGAGGATATGCAATGAGATATACAGGCCGCCATACACTACTTTACCACATGCATTATAGCATATAGACGCTCAGCCACCCTAACAGAGGCGAAAGAGCCTTAGCTGGAATCAGCTTCTTCTCGGAGCGGTGAGCAGGGAGCATAACGTAAGCCTTGAGGGAGCCAAGGAAAAGTCGCCGAAGGCAGAGGAAAAGCTGCCATCGAAGCTCAAGACCAAGAGAGTCGGCAGGTCGAAGGCTGAGCCTGCCGCCGGGCACGTATGTGAGCTTCCGCCACCGCCGGAGGAAGACATTCCCAGCGACTAACGGGACCATCTCAGAAGGGGTTGGGTAACTGGCCCCTTCTCTTGTGGGAAGCTACCTCAGAGAACGCTGGCGAACGATGGCTGGCCTTGCACAAGTCCTTGACAGTCGTGAGGGCGTGGTATTACCATTGGCCTGGCCGGCGCTGAGGGCCGGGGGTGCCTTCATCAAGAATTGAATTGGGAAATCCCGGCTAACAAAAGAATGGAGGGTTAAGTCATGGCGATTGATCCGAAGTTGTATGAACTTGATAGAATCGACGATGCTTTTCACGGGCAACCACCCCCTCATGGATTCGAGTGGTGGTATTTTGACGCCATTTTCGACAATGGATATTCCATGGTAACTTCATGGCATATTGGCGAGATGGAGACCGCGAATCTAGAATATCGGCTTATCGTGTTTTCGATCTACGATCCAGATGGAAAGAAAACGGATGCAGGGGTTGAGTTTCCCGCCAGCGCAGTATTTGCGTCAACAGAGACCTGCGATGTTAAGATGGGCGATAACCACCTGCACGGCGAATTTCCCAGGCACGAGATTCATTTTCGTAGCGGTGACATGGGAGCGGATCTCATCTTTGAAAACCTTACCCAGGGGATAAGGCCCCCTCCAGACGGGGTCATGCACTTTGGCCGAGAACCGGACAAGTATCTGGGCTGGGCGATTGCGCAGCCTCGAGCTAGGGTCACCGGGAAGTTAATTCTGGCTGGTGAAGAGATCCTTGTTAACGGTGTGGGCTATCATGATCATAACTGGGGCAAGGTCTCCTTGCAGGAGCTCCTTGAGCATTGGTATTGGGGGAGGCTCTTTCTTCCTAACCACACGGTAATATACGCAGTGGGACGGATGCCGGAAAGTCTCGGCTACGAAAAAATGGCTATGCTAATAGCGATTAAGGGGGAGAAGCTGCTCCAGTGGTCGAGTCACATCAATGCCGAGCCAAGCGGCCTCGAAGTGGATGAGTTGACAGGAACTAAGTACCCTCGAAAGTTGGTCCTCAAGATGGACGACAGTAGGATCAATGGGGAAGTGATTCTTAGGCTAAGGAAGCTAATAGAGAGCCCCGAGCCCCCACGGGCTAGCGAAGGGCATGGATATTTTCGTTTCCTATCTGATTGCGATGTCAAACTGGATGTGGATGGCGAAAAGATCGAGGTCGAAATGCCGCTAGTTCACGAATT
>JADFVG010000064.1 GCA_015222405.1 Chloroflexota bacterium | reverse complement strand
GGAGGCCATGATCAATCGGGGATTGACCTCTTTCAGGGTTTCATAATCCAGACCCAGCTTTCTCATGACGCCTGGCGGATTGTCCTCCAGTAGAATATCAGCCGCCTTGACCAATTCCTTGAAGATTTTCATCCCCGTTGCGGCGTGAAGGTCAAGGGTTATCCCCCTCTTGTTGGAGTTGATGTATATGAAAAGGCCGCTCTTCTCAGGATGGGGGATATCTTGAGGGAAGGGGCCATATCTTCTTGCCCTGTCGCCAAGCCCGGGCTCTTCAATCTTGATCACCTCAGCGCCCAGGTCGGCCATGAGCTTGGCGCAGTAGGGACCGGAGATAAATTGGGCGTATTCCAGTATCTTCAGGTCAGAAAGTGCTCCATCCTTCATCCACGCCTCAAAATCGCCATAAGTTAAAACCGCCACAAAGGGAACGTCTACTATAAGCCACTTTTCCAAGTGTTGTCAAGCCTCCGGTATTCCCAGCACACGATGCCACGGAGGCCAGTCTCAAGAAGGCACCTAGAGGGGGTATGGCCTGCCTTACGGCGTACATTTTGGCGAATCGTCCAATAGCCATGCTACGGGCTGGATGGTATAATTCGTTGTAGTTAAGTGAGTAGGCAGGACTTCAGCCTGCGTCGTATAAGTCCATCTGGCCGTACGCATCACCGGGGGAGTGAGCCATGAGGGAAATAGAATACAAACCTATAGGAGTCATCCATTCTCCGTTCAAAGACGTCGAAGGAATGCCGATACAACCAGCTGGTGCCAGAGGAGTCAGCGGGATGGTGGAGGTGTTTGCAGAATACTGTGGAGGGCTCAAAGACATTGGAGGTTTCTCCCACATAATCCTGATCTATCATTTTCACCTGTCCAAAGGATATTCGCTGAAAATCAAGCCCTTCATGGACGAGGAGACACATGGGGTATTTGCGATGCGAGGTCCGGCGCGGCCAAACCCGATCGGTATCTCAGTGGTGCGGCTGGTTAAAGTTGAACGCTGCACGCTTCATATCGAAGATGTAGACATTGTTGATGGCACTCCGTTGCTAGACATTAAGCCCTATGTACCAGATTTCGACTGGCGAAGAGCGAAGCGCGTAGGGTGGCTGGCTGAGAAATCGAGCAATGTGCGACAAAAAAGATCAGACAGAAGGTTCGCTCCTAAACGAAATAAGAACTGCATCGATGATGACTGAACAAAAGTCCATCGTGCAATGACAATCGATTGCGGATCCTTTTCTGGCGGGAAGTGGAGGGAAACCAAGGTCACTAATCCCCCGTGTGTCGGTCATGGCATACTAGCTCGCTGAGTTCCACCCTGTCCTTTGTCGGCGATTCCGCGGGATAGCCCAGTGAAGTGAGTGCCAGCAGCCTCTTGTCACGAGGGATTCCAAGGACTTCTTTAGCTCTCTCTTCATAGCCAGAACCGTAGGAGCCAATCCAGCAGGTCCCCAAGCCTAAGGCATGAGCAGCCAGGAGCATGTTCTGGGTGGCAGCTGCCCCGTCCTCCACCGGGTGATTGGAGGCTTGGGGATCAATGACTACAGCAATGGCCACCGGCGCTTGAGCCATAAAACTGCCATAGACGGCAACGCGAGCCAATTCATTCTTGACCTTCTCATCCCTCACCACTATGAACCTCCAAGGCTGACTGTTGCTAGCGGAGGGTGCCCATCGGCCCGACTCCAGGATTTGGGTTAGCTTCTCCTCGGGTACAGCCTTGGGTTCATACTTTCTGATGCTCCTTCTCTCCTTTATTGCCTGTAATACATCCATGCAAAACCTCCCCAAGCTGTATCCAAAGCGCCGCACTCGGCTTTTCGTTAGATGGCGAATCACTCGCTACCAGGACTAGCCTTGCTTTTAATCCCTATTCACTTGCTATTCTACGTTTAGTACGACGTCTACTTACCCACAAACCACGGAAGAAATCTCGGTCTAGTAGATGCCGATCATCGGCTACATCCAAGAGGTCTTTAGACACCCCGCTCTCGAAGTAGGCTACCTCAACATGCTTGCCCATGTTCTTCACAGCTTGAAGAGCATAAGCGAAGTCAGAGTCCCCACTCACCAATACTGCCACATCGTAGAAGTCATTCCAAGCGAAATACAACAGGTCAGTAGCCAACATGACATCTATGCCCTTCTCAACAGGAATACCCCGTGCTATTTTGGTAGCCCCTAGTCGAACCTCCAGATATGGTGTCTTACGCAGGATATCAAGAAACTCCTGTTGTTCTCGATAGCCATCAGGCCGTTGAGTCGGGTCCTGTAAAACGTTGTAATAATATGTTCGGAACAAGCGTCTCTGACTACAGAGTTTACTAGTAAACTCTGCGAAGTTGAGGTCATAGCGTCTAAAGTTACTTCGCAGAGCATGATACAAGTTACTCCCATCTATAAAGATCGCAACTCTACGTTCCATAATTGCTCCTCTTGAGACGTCATAATGACTTTTAACGGTATTCATATTCCTCTGTGAAGTTATTATACACGAGCAAGCCCTCACCTTCCACCTTATCAAGCCCGTATCTCAGAATGCTAGCTAAGTTGAGGCGGATTTAGATATGCCCTAGCTCTTCCTCTCCACTACTGTCGCGATCCCCACCCCACCACCGCCACAAAGTGTCTGAAGCCCGTACCTCAGGTTGTGGCGCACCATCCAGTGAACCATCTCGGTGAAATAAAGTACGCCGGTGCAGCCAATGGGGTGCCCGATGGCTATCGCCCCGCCGGTGGGATTTATCCTGGGGTCGTCGTAGGCGACTCCAAACTCCTTGCAGAAGGCCAGCACCGGAGAGGCGAACGCCTCGTTGGGCTCCCAAACCTCGATGTCATCCATGGTGAGGCCGGCGCGCGCCAGAGCCTTTTTCATCGCCGGTACGGGTGCCAGGAGCATGATCATGGGGTCATCACCGGCCACCGCCATCGACCTTATGGTCACCATCGGCTCAAGACCCAGCTCCTCCGCCTTTTCCCTTGACATCAGCATGGTGGCCGCCGCCCCATCGACGATGCCAGAGGAGTTTGCGGCGGTAACCTGCCCCCCCTCCTTAAACCTGGGCTCGAGCTGCCTCATCCTTTCATAGGCAGCCTCGGGATCGTCCATAGCAACGGCCCGTGGCGGCTCATCCTTATCCACCATCACCGGGGTTTCGTCCTTCTTCCCAACCTTGACGGGCACGATCCTCTTCTTATACCACTCCTCATCCCTGATCGCTTTCACCGCCTTCTGCTGGCTCCACAGGCTGAACCTGTCCATGTCCTCCCGGGGCTGCTTGTACTTCTCGCCAATCATCTCGGCGGCGACACCCATCAGCACCAGCCCCCTTTTTGCTACGTTGCGGTGAAAGGAAGCCGGGTAGCCACTCTTTAGCGCCGCATCAAGGTCGGAGAGCATGGGGTAATGAGACATATGCTCCACCCCGGCGGCAATCATGATGTCGCCGCAGCCAGTCATGATTGCCTGCGCCTGAGAGTTGATCGCCTGAAGCCCAGCATTACAGTAGCGGTTGATAGCCCAGCCGGAAACCTCGTCCGGAAGCCCGGCGGCAATAACAGCCATCCTGCCGATATTCAGCCCCTGCTCGCCGATCTGGCTATTGCACCCCACAGCCACATCCTCAACCTCCAGGGGATCAAAACGGGGGCACCTTGCTTTCACTCGCTCCATCAGCCCCTCCAGGGCTGCGGCGATGAGATGCTGGGCCGAAACATCACAGAAGGCCCCCTTCTTCTCCATCCCCTTCCACCCCGACCTGCCGGTGGGGGTGCGCACCGCCTCGACGACGACAGCCTCACTCAACTGCTTCATTTTAAACCTCCAATGTTCTGGGGTAGGCTTCGGACGATCTCCTCAGCCCCAGGCTGGATTATGGGGTGCTCTATCCCCAGCATTTCGCAGAGCTCCGTCCCGATCACATCTCCTCCTTTAGAATGATTTCTTGCAGGGAAGAAAACCGGCAACCTGCCCTATTCTAGCCTGAAAGGCACTCCTTGGGAAGCCACTGACGCAAAGACGCGGCCAGTGTGCAACCGCATGTTCGAGGAGAAGGTCCCAGAAGGTTGACCCCTATTGACAAACGAGATAGTTCATAATATAATATGACCAAGAAGGTCTTATTACTCCAGAAAGTCAATACGAGGGATGATACTTAGTAGAAGCGCAGCGTATGGTGTTAGAGCCATGATAGACGTTGCTACCGTGGCTGACGGCGGGATAGCAATAACGCGTGAAGTCGCCAAACGTCAGGATATTCCACAAGTTTTCCTGACCAAAATCATTCAGCGTCTGGCGCAGGCTGGATTATTGGAGGCTCACCGGGGTGCCCACGGAGGCATCAGGCTGGCACGGCCAGCGGGTGAGATTACCCTGCGGCAAATCATAGAGGTGATGGGGGGCCCGCTCTTTATGAATTATTGTTTGTTCCGGCCTGGCGAATGCCCCCGAGAGAAGGACTGCCCTGTCCATGATGTTTGGCTTGAGGCACAAGAGAAGCTGCTCGAGACGCTGGGAAACTGCACCTTGGCCTATCTAGCTGAACGTAGTAAGGAACTCTGTAGTAAACAAACCAATTCCGCTAATCAATCAAAATAAAGGAGTAACTCAAATGACAGCATTAGAGGAATTGACCAAACCGGCTGATACTCTCACTAATCCTCACATCGAGCGCTGGAAGGAAAAGGACGGCAAGGTAATAGGCTACTACTGCACCTATGTTCCTGAAGAGATCATTCACGCTGCCGGCATGCTCCCTTACCGAATGAGAGCCACAGGAAGTACCAATTCGGAACTGGGCGATCTTTATGCCTCCCACTTAACCTGCACCTTTTGTCGCCACTCCCTTGATCAGGCAATGAGGGGAGAATATAAATTCCTCGACGGGCTTGTTGCCCTCTTCAGTTGCGATCATATTCGCCGTATGTTCGATGCCTGGCGCTACGGCAAAATCGATCTCCCCCACTCTCCTTTTTACCTCCGTTGTCTTAGCGTACCTTTTAAGGTTGATGCACCGGCTGTAGAGTGGATGGCAGGTGAACTGGACAGGTTTAGGCGGAGCCTGGAGGACCACTTCCAGGTGACCATCACTAATGAGGCCCTGAGACAGAGCATAAAGACCTGTAACGAGAAGCGCAGACTCCTCAGAAGCCTCTACGAACTGAGGAAGAAGGAGGCGCCCCCAGTTACCGGGGCCGAAGCCTTGGCGATTGTTATCGCTGGCAGTTCAATGCCAGTCGAAGAATTTAACCAGCTACTCAAGCAAATGCTGGGTGAACTCGAGGGACGAGATGGTTTTTCGGATTATAGAGCCCGATTGCTGCTAGCTGGCGGTGAACTTGAGAATCCTGCCTATATAAGACTCATTGAAGAGCTTGGCGGGCTGGTGGTCACCGACTTTCTATGTTTCGGGGTTAGGGATTTCTGGGACCTGGTGGAAGAGGATTCCGAGCCCATTGCGGCCTTGGCCAAGCGTTACATCCAGCGCGTTTCCTGTCCCCGCATGATTGACCATCCGCGAAGGGATAAGTTCGTAAGGGATTTGGTAAAGGAGTTCAAAGTCGACGGAGTTATCATTCAGCGGCTGAAGTTTTGTGATAACTGGGGGTGTGAGGGCACCATGACTCAATGGGAGGCGAAAAAGGATGGCATCCCGTGCATGATGCTGGAAAGGGAATATCTGATGAGTGCCGTGGGGCAGATGAGAACCAGGGTTCAGGCGTTCCTGGAAACTATAAGGAGGTAATATAATGACAGAAAAGGCAGAAAAATATAAATTGCACCGAGGATTATATGATCTCCTCAAGGGAATAACGCAGCCAGGAATGATGAAAATGATGGCCGACTGGCTGGGGGCAGTCTTCAGTGCAGTGGATGAGGGGAAGCCCATACTATTTAATCAATTTACCGTATTCTCCGAATTGATGGTTGCCTTGGATATAGTGCCCCTCCCCCCCGAGTTGTGGCAGTCATCACAACTCAACGTGGATGCGAATGCCTGCTGTGAGAGCATCGATGCTGCCGAGGAGGCCGGGATTCATCCCGAGCTCTGCTCTGCCAATAAGGCGATAATCGGGGACATAATGCTAGATAAGATACCGCCACCGAGCATGGTCGTGCTGCCAACTTTCCCCTGCGACAACTCCAAAATAACCTACCAAGCTGTAGCCCATCTTACCGGAGCTCCGACATACTTCCTCGATTGCCCTTATTGGATGGACGAAGGGGAGGCCATGGATTACTGGGTAAACCAGTACAAAGGGCTCATTTCCTTCCTTGAGAAGCACAGCGAGAAGAAATTGGACTATGATCGGCTTAAGGAAGTGGCGGAAGAGAGCAACCGCTGCCTCGATTACTGGCTTGAAGGGTTGGAACTGCTAAAACTGAAACCCCTGCCCCTGAATGGCCCTTTCGCCTCTGGCTACTTGGCAGGTCTGACCGCCCTCGGGACTCCTGCAGCCACTGAGGCTGTGAAAGCCAGCCTCGATGAGCTAAGAAGTCGCGTAGATAAGGGAGAAACGGCAGTTCCGGAGGAAAAGACGAGGGTAATCTGGTTCTATTACCCCGTGTTTTGGGATGCCGGGTTGGGTGATTGGATGGCACAAATGGGAGCAGTGACTGCATCGGGGCTAGTCGGCTATTTCAACGTCGAGCCAATAGATACCTCTACCCCGGAAAGCACTATCAGAGGGCTGGCAAGGAGGGCACTGGATACCCCCATGGGGAGACAGGGCCGGGGTGCCTCCGACCTTTGGATCGACGACTGCCTGCGTGCGGTTGAGGAGTGGAAAGGGGATTGTGTTATCCTTGCCGGACATCCTGGATGCAAGTGGCTCATGGGATGCTATGGCCTGTTTAGGGACATCGCTCGTGAGCGCGGAATTCCTGTATTGCTCTGGGACGTTGATCTCTTTGACCCGAGGCCATGCTCCGGTGAGGAGTCCCGAGCGAGAATAGAGCCGTTTCTGAACACCATCATGGCGCGCTAAAAAGGGGCAAACACCGGAGGAGGCGGGAGCAAATCTGGCCCTGTTGTGAGGTGTCACCTGAAACCACTATTTCAGCACCTATCCCGAAGCGGCAAGTTCATTCATACGGCTAAACAGGCCGCCTAGGTTGATGTCTGAGGCTGGCTCCTCACCCCTGAATTCGTGATAGAGAGTCCCGATATTAAATGCGCTCCCGCAAGCTTGTATCATGAAAAGGAGATAAAATGGATGGTTGGGTCGGTAGGATAATAAGGGTCGATCTGAGTGGAGGCGATTTTATTGTTGAAGACCTAGACCCCTATCTGGCTATGGATTATATCGGAGGCCGAGGTCTGGGCACGAAGATCCTCTATGACGAGGTAGACCCTCAGGTGGATCCTCTCAGTCCGGAGAACAAACTGATCTTCATGACCTGTCCCCTGACAGGGACAGGTGCCCTTGGCGGCAACCGGTTCGCCGCGGTAACCAAGTCGCCATTGACCGGGACCGTCACCTGCCCCAACGCAGGGGGGAATTTCGGCCCGGAACTGAAGTTCGCCGGCTACGACGGGATTATCTTCGAGGGCAAAGCCCCCAATCCCGTTTATCTATGGATAAATAATGATGAAATAGAGATCAGGTCGGCAGAGCACCTGTGGGGCAAGACCGTGAATGAAACGGAGGATGTCATCAGGGAAGAAATCGGGGACAAGTGGCAGGCCATGGATACTCACATCGCTTGTATTGGCCCCGCCGGTGAGAGGCTGGTGAGGATAGCCGCCATCATGACTGACAGGAATAGGGTGCTGGGCCGCGGCGGAGCGGGAGCGGTGATGGGGTCCAAGAACCTGAAGGCTATAGCCGTCAGGGGAACAGGAGCGGTTACCGTGGCCGATGGAGAGGCTTTTAAAGAGGCAACTATGGCTCTTTGGGAGAATATCCCACCTGAGGGAGGACCAGTAGCGGACCTCGGCATGATGGCTATCGGTGAGAGCAGCGCTATGTTCGGCATACTCGCAACCAGGAACTTTCAGGCAGGTACCTTCGAGGGGTGGGGCAATATCAACGGTCCGGCCTTGAAGGCACAGTACCTGGTAAGAAACAAGGGCTGTTTTGCCTGTTGTGTCCCCTGTGCCCGGGTGTACCGGGTAGATGACGTTGAAGGGTTCGAATGTGCTGGCGAGGGGGCTGAGTTTGAAACCCATGCCATGCTCGGGGCCGCCTGTGGTGTTGACAACCTGGCTGCCGTTCTCAAAGCCGGTTATATCTGCAACGACCTGGGGATGGATAGCATATCGATGGGAGGCACTATTGCCTGCGCTGTGGAGCTTTACGAGAGGGGATACCTGCCAGAAAAGGACGTTGGCTACAAGCTGAATTTCGGCAACGCCCAGGCCGTGGTAGAGCTGGTGGAGAAGACCGGGCTACGCCAGGATTTTGGCGATATACTGGCCGAGGGGGGCTACCGGATGGCGGAGAAGTATGGACACCCGGAACTCTCGATGTCGGTGAAGAAAATGGAGATGCCTGCCTGGCATGTGCAGGGCGTTCAGGGAACAGGGCTGGAGTACGCCACCTGCAATAGAGGAGCTGACCACATGAAAGCCTGCATGTTCGTCGGGGAACTATTGTATAGTCTCAGCACGGAGACTGCCCTGCAGACTGAGGGCAAGGCGGCCGGGTGCATAGAATCTCAACATAGAAATGCCGTGGTCGACTCCATCGGCTTGTGCACGGTGGTCTTGAGCATAGCAGCTGGGGGGCAGGAGGGTGCTGCCGATCCGGTGTTGCCGGCTGTGCTTTCCCTGTTGGAGCCCGCTACCGGCGTTGGTTACACTCTGGAGAGCTTGATGCTTGCCGGTGAGAGGATCTGGAATCTGGAGCGCTTGTTCAATCTGGCGGCCGGTATAACCGCTGAGGACGATACCCTGCCCAGGAGAATACTGGAGGAGCCGCAGCTCAGCGGACCATGGGAAGGGGCAGTGAACAGACTCGGTGAGATGCTACCTGAGTACTATCAGCTCAGGGGATGGACTGAAGAGGGTGTGCCTAGCCTGGGCAAGCTAGAAGAGCTGGGATTAGCCTGAGCAAAACACTATCTGCTCGCGTTGAATGTGCCAAGGAGGCTATGGTAGGCTAAAGGCCCCCTTTGCCAACGACAATATCTCGGAAATAACCTGTCATGGCAAGTAACTCCGTACTAAACAAATCGATTAACCCAGCCAGCGCCACAACAAATCACCCACCCTGGTTGAAGAGAGATTCGTAGGTTTCAAAAAGGTAAATTCCATGGTATGATAGCACGTGGTATTCTCAATTTGCACCGATCAACTTAAAATACTAAAATAAAGGAGCACCTCAGATGATAGCAAAGGAGAACCTCAAATGACAGCACTAGAGGAACTGAGCAAACCGGCTGATACCCTTACTAATACCTACATCGAGCGCTGGAAGGAAAAGGGCGGCAAGGTAATAGGCTACTACTGCACCTATGTGCCCGTAGAAGTGATTCACGCTGCTGGCATACTCCCTTATCGGATGAGAGCAACAGGAAGCACCGGTACTGAACTGGGAGATCTTTATACCGACCATTTAAACTGCAGCTTTGTCCGCCACTCCTTTGACCAGGCAATGAGGGGAGAATACAAGTTCCTTGATGGGCTTGTTGCCAGCTTCAGTTGTGACCATGTTCGCCGTATGTTCGACGTCTGGCGGTACGGCAAAGTCGAAACCGCCCTCCCTCCCTTTTATCTCCGCTTTCTTAGTGTGCCGTTTAAGGCTGACGATGCAGCGGTTGAGTGGCTGGCAGGTGAACTGGAGCGGTTTAAGCGGAGCCTGGAGGAGCACTTCCAGGTGACCATTACTGATGACGCCCTGCGCCAGAGCATAAAGACCTACAACGAGAAGCGTAGACTCCTCAATAGCCTATACGAACTGAGGAAGAAGGAAGCACCTCCAGTTACTGGCGCTGAAGTGTTGAAGATTGTCATCGCAAGCACTTCAATGCCGGTAGAAGAATTCAATCAGCTACTCTGGCAACTGCTGGATGAAATCGGGGGACGAGATGGTATTTCAGATTATAGAGCGCGGTTATTGTTAGCTGGTGGTGAACTTGAGGACCCTGCCTATATAGAAGTCATTGAAGAGCTTGGCGGGCTGGTGGTCACCGACTTTCTATGTTTTGGCGTTAGGGACTTCTGGGATCTGGTTGACGAGGATTCTGAGCCCCTAGCAGCCCTGGCGACGCGTTACCTCTACCGCATTCCGTGTCCCCGCAACATGGGGCGTACTGAAAGGGATAAATTCGTAAAGGATAT
>JADFVG010000063.1 GCA_015222405.1 Chloroflexota bacterium | reverse complement strand
GGTGCTTCCTCATGTCGAAGCGGTGGCGAAACAGCGGGGTGCTGAGCTGGTGGATGTGGTCCTGCTCACGGTTTGCGAACCCCTATTCTTCCCGTCAGACTACCCTCCTGCTATACCTTTGACCGGCGAGCGGTTGGCTGAGCAGTACCTGGCTGGAGTGGAGAAGCGATTTAAGGATGTCGGCCTTAAGGTGCACTCAAAGGTACTGGTGGGCGAGCCTCTGGCGGGCGAGCCTGCTGATGAGATCGTTGACTATGCGAATAGAAATCACTTTAATCTCATTGTCATAGCAACCCATGGGCGCTCTGGGATCAGCCGGTGGGCCTATGGCAGTGTTGCTGAGAAGGTCCTGCTGGGAGTCTCTAGCCCGATCTTTCTGGTGAGGCCGGTGAAGTTACATGGCAGCAAGTCCCGCTAGCAGCAGTCTAGAGAAATACAGAACAGCAGTGATACCTAGGGATGGCTCCACCTTGCATCTCCGACCTATTCAGCCGGAGGATGAAGAAAGGGTTGCTCGCCCTTTTCTACCGTCTGCGCCGCCACACCGTTTATCCCAGGTTTCACCGGTTTGTCCTAAAGGGAGAGCCGGGAGGAATGGCGATGAAACAAAATCCGTTGCTCGACATCCAGATCTTTAGCCAGAGCGTCTGGCTGGACTTAATTAGGCGAGGCATGCTTTCCTCAGGGGAGCTCCAGCAGCTTATAGAGGAAGATGGGCTGCGCGGGGTGACCTCGAACCCGTCCATTTTTGAGAAGGCCATCGCCGGCAGCCACGACTACGACGACGCCACCCGCGCGTTAGCCTTAGAGGGCACAAGCGTGGAGGATATCTACCAGGCACTAACCATGGAGGACGTGCAGCGTACCGCTGACCTCTTCCGCCCCATCTACGACCAGACCGAAGGCAGGGATGGGTTTGTGAGCCTGGAGGTCTCACCGCATCTGGCCTACGACACCACCGGAACCATCTCGGAGGCACGCCGCCTGTGGGCTGTCCTGGATCGCCCCAACGTACTGATCAAGGTGCCTGCTAGCCGGGAGGGACTGTCAGCCATCAAGCAACTGACCTATGAGGGGATCAACGTCAACGTCACTCTGCTCTTCAGCCTGGATCGCTACCGGGAGGTCACTGAGGCTTACATCGCCGGGCTGGAAGCTCGGGCAACACTGGGCAAGCCCCTGGAGCGAGCGGCATCTGTAGCCAGTTTCTTCCTCAGTCGCATTGACGTGCTGGTGGATTCTCTGCTGGAAAAAGTTATGCACGCGGGAGGTGCCAAGGCCGAGATCGCTACGACCCTCCATGGGCATGTCGCCATTGCCAGCGCTAAGGTAGCCTACCAAATGTATAAGGAGATATTTGCAAGTGAGCGGTTCCGCAAACTTGCCGTCCAAGGCGCGCGCACCCAGCGGCCCCTTTGGGCCAGCACCGGCACCAAGAACCCGACCTACAGTGATGTCAAGTACGTGGAAGAGCTTATCGGGCCAGATACTGTTAATACCATGCCCCTCGAGACCCTAAACGCCTACCGAGATCATGGCAACCCGGCTCCCCGCTTGGAAGAGGCTGTGGAAGAGGCCCACCGTACCCTGGACCGCTTGTCCGAGGCGGGTATAGACTTGGAGGCAGTGACGCGGCAATTGGAGAAGGAGGGTGTGCACAAGTTCATTGTGCCTTTTGACCGGCTCATGACCACGCTAGAGGAGAAGTGTGCCGCCGCGCTGGCAGAGCCGCTGGATCGGCAGACGCTTAACTTGGGCGCTTATGAAGCGGCTGTCCAAGAACGGATCATCAGCCTGGAACAGGCTAGGTTTAGTGCCCGCCTATGGCGCAAGGATTCCAGTCTATGGAAAAACGAGCCTGAGAGCCAAGCAATAATCCGCAATAGCTTGGGCTGGCTGCATCTGGCAGAGAAGATGGAGGAGCAACTGGATATCCTTTCCGACTTCGTCGCTGAGGCACGGGCCGCTGGCCTTCGCCACGTAGTGCACATGGGCATGGGAGGTAGCAGCTTGGCCCCGCTGGTCTTCCAACGGACATTCGCTCCAGCCAGGTACGCCCTGCCTCTCACCGTTCTTGACACCAACGACCCGGCCACTATTCTCAAGATCGAACGAGAGCTACCCATCGCGGATACCCTCTTTATCGTCGCCAGCAAGTCGGGTACCACTGCTGAGCCGCTGGCCTTCGAGGACTATTTCTACGCAAAGGTCAAAGCTCTCAAGGGCGATCGGGCCAGGGAGAACTTTGTGGCTATCACGGATCCCGGCACACCGCTAGCAAACCTGGCCCAGGAGCGGGGCTTTCGCCGGATCTTCCGCAACTTCCCCGACATCGGTGGGCGATATTCAGCCCTCTCACATTTTGGCTTAGTGCCGGCAGCCCTGATGGGGGTTAATATCAGCGAACTGCTGGTTCGGGCTCTACGGATGACGCACGCCTGCATCTCCTGCGTCCAGGTGCAGGATAATCACGGCGTGGTCCTGGGCGCGGTGATGGGGGAACTGGCCCGCCGCGGTCGGGACAAGGTGACGTTCCTTGTGCCACAGCCTATTGCCGCGCTGGGAATGTGGCTGGAGCAGTTACTGGCCGAAAGCACCGGCAAGGGGGGCACCGGTATCCTGCCCGTGGCAGGAGAACCGCTCGGCGACCCCTCAGTCTACGGGGACGATCGCCTCTTTGTCCACATTCGTCTTCGGGATAATTTCAATGATGCCTTTGAGCGCGGCGTAGAGGCCTTACGAGAGGTGGGTCAGCCAGTGGTCACAATACAGATGGAGGATCGCTTGGACCTGGGGCAGGAGTTTTTCCGCTGGGAACTCGCCACCGCAACCATCGGGGCTATCCTAGAGATCAACCCCTTCGACCAGCCCAATGTGCAGGAGAGCAAGGACAATACCAACCGCCTGCTCAACGAGTTGCGCCAGACTGGGAAGCTGCCCGAGCATGCTCCCACCCTGAGCGAGGGGCCCCTGCGTTTCTATGCGGCAGAGCGGGCAGAGAGCGCTAAAGACTTGCTCAGGGCCATCTTCGCCCAGGCCCGGCCTGGCGATTACCTCGCCTTGCAAGCTTACCTGACCGAGACGCCGGCCACAGAGCAGGCGTTGCAGGCCATACGCCTGCGCCTGCGGGATAGCCTGCGTCTGGCCACCACCCTGGGATATGGCCCTTGCTTTCTGCACTCCACTGGCCAGTTCCACAAGGGTGGCCCTAACACCGGGCTGTTTCTGCAACTGACCGCCGATGACATCGAAGATGCTCCCATCCCTGGTGCTCCCTACACTTTTGGCATGTTCAGGCGCGCCCAAGCGTTGGGTGACTTGGAGGCCCTGCGCAAGCACGGGCGGCGGGTGGTGCACGTCCACCTGGGGGCTGATGTGGGCCAGGGACTGGCGGCACTGGGACAGGCCATGGAAGCGGCTCTCGCGGGAGATGCAGGATGACGAAATCTCCAACGATCGCAGTCCTGTTCGTGGATGTGGGGGAGTTGGGCGGCTGGTGAAGGCGCTGTACGGTTGAGGTCACCATGTTGGGGGTCAGATAAAATGAAAGTTCTCGCCATTAACTGCGGGAGCTCAACGCTCAAGTTCCAACTCATCGACATGTGGGGTGAGGCCCCACCCTCTGGCCAGGAGCAAAAGCTGGCCCGCGGCATCGTCGACAGGATCGGTGGCTGGGGAGCTATCGAATTCACAGCCGAGAACGGCGAGAGCATCCAGGAAGCCGCGACTGTGGCCGACCATGGCGAGGCGACCCGCCGGGTACTCGGTTGGTTGGACTCCTCGGGTCTTCTAGAGCCTGATGGGCTGGGGGCGATAGGGCATCGGGTGGTTCACGGTGGGGATCGCTTTGTGGAGCCGACTGTTATCGATGATGAGGTCATAGACGCCATTGAGGCCGTCAGCGACCTGGCACCCCTGCACAACGAGCCCTCGCTGCAAGGGATCCGAGCCGCCCGGGCGGCACTCGGCACCGGCACACCCATGGTGGCGATCTTCGATACCGCCTTTCATCACACCATGCCCGAGCAAGCTTCCCGGTACGCCATCCCTCCGGAGTTGGCGGCAAAGCATAACATCCAGCGCTACGGCTTTCACGGGTTAGCCCACCGTTACATGACTGAACGCTATGCCGCCATCGCCTCCACGCCCATAGCTCAGGTGAGACTGGTCACACTGCAGTTGGGCAACGGATGCTCAGCCACGGCGGTGCAGTCGGGGCGCTCAGTGGACACCTCCATGGGGTTCACCCCCTTGGAGGGGCTGATGATGGGGACGCGTTCGGGGGACATGGATCCGTCCCTGGCAGGCTTTTTGGCTCGTAGGGAAGGCGTGGATGTCGAGGAGGTGGAGGGTTGGCTAAACACGCGGTCTGGGCTACTTGGGGTATCTGGACGCTCCCAGGACATGCGGGAGCTGCTAGAGGCAGAGCGCCTCGGTGACACTAGCGCTGCTCTGGCGGTGGAGATGTTCTGCTACCGGGTGCGCAAGTACGTTGGGGCATATATGGCTGTCCTCGGCGGAGCAGATGCTGTCGTGTTCGGTGGCGGCATCGGCGAGAACGCGCCTATCGTGCGGGCCCGTATCTGCTCTGGCATGGAGTGGTGTGGGCTTACTCTGGACAGTGATCGCAATGCTACAGCCATAGGCGTTGAGGAGCGAATCAGCGTCGACGACGCTGGTGTACACGCCTACGTGATCCCGGTGGATGAGGCAATGGTCATCGCTCGTGACACCGTTAGTTGCCTGCGCCATCACCGGCATGGATTAATGACCCCACCCTCCAAACGTCGGGAGGGGAACGAAAAAATTTAGGATTTGGAGGAGGAAATGATGCAGAGCGAGAATGCTGAAGCCATTCGGAGGGAAGAATGGATCGCCTTATATCGCAGGCGGAATCCAGCGGCGGACCGATGGGCGGCTGGCTACGGACCCATAGAGCATTCGGTTGAAACACAGGCTCGGATCTTCGCCATGGCGGATTTGCTCGCTATTCAAGGGGTGAGAGGCGACGCCGTGCCCGTGTTCGACGTGCTCTATGCGGCAGACCGGGTGGCCAGTGCCGCCATGTGGATAGCCGTCCACGAGACCTACGCCCGGAACGTGTATCTGGACGGCCGTGACCTGGTTCCCGACGACTTCAAGCCCCACCCCGAGGGGCACACCGGTGGCGTCCTCAACATGGTACCCGCCTACACCGGCTACATGGCCATCAACGCTATCACCGGCCACACGCGCTCGTGGATAATGGGGCAGGGACACTGTGTGGCTGCCATAGACACGGTAAATCTCCTGCTTGATAACATGATAGCGGCGCATGCCGAACGTTACACTCTCACCGATGAGGGGCTCACCAGATATGTCCGCGACTTCTATTCCTACCGGCTGGGAGACAACGGCAAGCAGGACTCGCCCCTGGGCAGCCATGTAAACGCTCATACCGCCGGCGGCATGGCCGAGGGCGGGTACCTCGGCTTCGTAGAGCTCCAGTACGTCCACATGCCATTGCCAGGGGAACGGCTAGTGACGTTCCTCAGCGACGGCGCTTTTGAAGAGCAAAGAGGAAGTGACTGGACGCCACGCTGGTGGCGGGCTGACGACTGCGGCCTTGTGACACCCATCATGATCAACAATGGCCGTCGCATAGACCAGAGGACGACCCTGTCTCAGGAGGGCGGCGTGGAATGGTTCGTACAGCACCTGAAGCTCCACAGCTTCGACCCCATTGTCTTCGATGGCAGGGACCCGGCAGCCTTCGTCTGGGCCATCTTCGAGATGGAGTCACGTTTAGAAGCCGCCGTCGAGGCGATACGCACCAGAGGTGACAAATACCCGGTGCGCCTGCCGTATGGTATAGCCGTGGCACCCAAAGGAGCGGGCTTCTACGGAGCGGGGACGAACCTGGCCCACAGTCTACCTCTGGGGGCCAATCCCCACACCGATATAGGAGCTGCCCATAATTTCAATGAGAGCGCCCGCACGCTCTGGGTACCCCTATCTGAGCTCAATGAGCAGATCGGCAAGTTCCAGCATCACGAGGCCTCCAGCCGGCCCAGGGAACGTGACCATCCCCTGGCGCACCGGGATGTGAAACTGGAAGAGGTGCCACATCTCGTGTCACGGCCAGTGCCTGCGGACAGGCTCGACTTCTCTCAATGGACACGTTCCTCTCCGATGCATGCCGTAGACGCCATGTTCCTGGCAACCGTTCAGGCCAACCCGCACCTCCGCCCCCGCGTCGGTAATCCGGATGAGATGCGCTCGAACCGGCTGCTACGCACCCTCGATGCACTCAAGTTCCGCGTAACCGCCCCCGAACCTGGTATCCCAGAGGATATTCACGGTGCGGTGATCACCGCTCTAAATGAGGAGGCGGTAGCCTCCGCTGCCCTGGCTAACAAGGGTGGCATCAACCTTATTGCAACCTATGAAGCCTTCGGCACTAAAATGCATGGAGTGGTGCGCCAGGAGATCATCTTCGCCAACCACTGCAATGAGTGGGGGTTCTCTCGACATGGCTGGCTATCTATACCACTCGCACTCACCTCCGGCGTCTGGGAGAACGCAAAGAATGAGCAGTCCCACCAGGACCCGTCCATGTCAGAGGCAATGCTGGGTGAGCTGTCGGATGTGTCACGGGTGATGTTTATTGCCGACTACAACAGTGCTGCTGCAGTTATGCGGGGCCTGTACCAAACGCAGAGGCAGATCTGGACGATGGTGTTGGCGAAATACGAGGCGGTACCCGACCTCTTTACTCCAGAAGAGGCAACCCGTCTCCTCGAACAGGGCGCTATGCGCCTTGACTGGGCCGGACACAACACGGCAGGGCAGCGACTGGTGCTTACCGCCATCGGCGGCTACCAGTTGGAACAAGTGCTAGCGGCCTCGGCCCGGCTCGCCGAACACGATATAGCTCACTCAGTCATCTATATGCTGGAGCCCGGCCGGTTTCGCGCTCCCCGCAGTAAGGGCGAGCAGGGCCATGCGGCGCCAGATGACCTAAGAGATGATCTCTACCCCGGTTCGGCACCGGCCCGTATATTTGTGGTTCACACCAGGCCTCAGACAATCCTCGGTGTCCTACAGCCGCTTAACACCGGCAGCGACCAAACCGTTTGTCTAGGCTACACAGGCCAGGGGGGAACACTGACCGTCTCTGGGATGATGTTCGTCAACCGTTGCACCTGGGCACACATCCTGAACGAGGCCGCCCGACTCCTCGACATCCCCCGGGAGGAACTCCTCGCTTCCGAAGAGGTGACGGCCCTGGATGGCCGGGCCAACCCGCAGGGGGTGATCGTTCCTGAGCCATGAGCAGATGCGAGGACTTTGAGTCACTGGTGAGAATATGTCTGAGATAAGGCAGGATCCTACAACCAAAGAGTGGGTTATCATGGCCAGGGAAAGGGCCAAAAGGCCCCACGATTTTGTACGTCAGCAGGCCGAGGCCGAGCCACCTGCCTTCGAGCCTTCCTGCCCCTTCTGCCCTGGCAATGAGGCCATGACGCCGCCCGAGATCCTCTCATACCGGGATCACGAGACTCAGAGTTGGCGGGTGAGGGCCTTTGCCAACAAATTCCCCGCCCTCGCGCCCGAGGGTAGTACCATGAGAAGGGAGGAGGAAGGCTTCTTCTTGGGCATGGATGGCGTAGGGGTTCACGAGGTGATTGTGGAAACCCCAGTGCATAACAAACCCCTCGCCTTGATGGAAGACAGCGGGGTGGCGGATGTTCTGTTCGCCTATCAGGAAAGATATAACGCCCTCAGTCGGGTGCCTTTCATAAAGTTGATCATCATCTTTAAGAACCATGGCCCATCGGCGGGTACCTCACTAGAGCATCCCCATTCACAATTGGTAGCCACCCCTGTAGTGCCGAGACATATCAGAATGCAATACGAAGTAGCCATCCGCTACTATGACAATACTGGCCGATGCCTTCATTCCGACCTGGTAGGCCACGAACTCAGGATAGGCAAGCGAGTAGTGATGGAGACCGAGAGATTTGTGGTCTTCCACCCCTTTGCCTCCCACCAACCCTTTGAGACTTGGATCGTGCCCAAGGCGCATCAAGCCTGCTTTGGCAATGCTTCGGCAGAAGACCTGGAGGATCTAGCCCATGTCCTGCGGATAACCCTGCTCAAACTGTATCGGGGGCTTAATAACCCTGACTTCAACTATGTTATTGACACTGCCCCCGCAGGGGATGAAAATAAGGACTACTACCTGTGGCACCTGAGAATCATTCCCCGGCTCACTGAGATGGCAGGATTCGAGATCGGGTCTGGCATCTACATCAATACCGCCTTGCCTGAGGAAACAGCCAAGTTCGTGCGGGAACTGAAAGTCGAATAGCCGCCTGGAATGGCGGAGAGGTTGTGAGAGCAGGCTTCACCAGCCCATACTGGGCCGGCGAATTTGTGAAAGGAGGTAAATAATCATGAAGCATCGCGAAATCGTCCAGGTCGAAGACTATGAACAGTTCGTGGGAGCGGAAACGATCGAGCGCATTAGAGAAAAAGCCAAGCCGCTACAGGATCTCCATGTGGCCAATGTGAATTCGACATACTACGGTGGTGGCGTGTCACAGCTGCTCTCATCTTTGACGCTCTTGATGAACAGCCTGGGAATAAAGACCGGTTGGAGGGTGGTTCACGGCCCCCCGGATTTCTTCAGCGTGACCAAGAAGATTCATAATGCCCTGCAAGGTGGGGAGATCAATCTGACCGATAGGAAAATGCAGCTTTACGAGCAAGTCGTCTACGAGAACTCAATTCGAAACCACTTGGACCACGACGTGGTCATTATTCATGATCCTCAACCCCTTCCTATGATCAATCACTACAGGAGGAGAGGCCCCTGGATTTGGCGCTGTCACGTCGACCTGTCTCGCCCGAACGAAGAACTTTGGAATTACCTAGTTCCGTTCGTAGAAAAGTATGATGCGGTTATCCTAAGCAGCAAAGACTACGCGCAGAAACTTGCGACGCCGCAGTTGTTCTTCATGCCGGCCATAGATCCCCTGTCTATCGTCAACCGCGAGTTGAGCCAAGAGGAAATAGACGAACGCCTCAATCATTACAATATTCCCACCGACCTTCCCCTGGTGGTGCAAATATCCCGCTTCGACCGCTGGAAAGACCCGGAAGGTGTCATCCAGGCCTTCAAACTGGCAAGAAAGGAAGTGGATTGTACCCTTGTGCTGCTGGGCAATGTGGCCACTGATGACCCGGAAGGTGAGGATGTATACAGATCGCTGCTGGGCAGCAGGGAAGAACGCATCATCATCCTCACTTGTCAGGATGGGGCATTGGTGAATGCCCTCCAGCGGCGTGCGGCCGTTGTCCTGCAGAAATCGATTCGGGAAGGCTTTGGCCTGACAGTTGCCGAGGCTATGTGGAAAGGGACTCCGGTCATCGGGGGAGACGTAGGAGGCATTCGTTACCAGATTGAGGACGGAGTTAATGGTTTCCTAGTTTCTTCGATAGAGGAGACAGCGCAGAGGATTGTCCAGTTGATCAAAGACAGGGAACTGCGGGAGCAGATGGGACGAAAGGCGAAGGAAACGGTGAGGCAGCGCTTTCTGCTGACGCGCTACCTGGAACAATATCTTGACCTTCTAAATTCTATTGAGCCGAGTTTTCGATTAAGCGGTGCAGTGAAGGCTTATGAATGAAAAGGTACGGGTACTCTTCGGTCCACTATGCCTATATTACAACATGGCAGCCTTCACTGGTACAGTTTCCGCCACAGCCGTCTAGCTATAGCTTGCCACATATGGGATACAATGTAGTACTATGGCTTGTCTCACCGGGGTCGGGACAGGTAAATGGGTGGGGAAACGTCCCGATACATTCTAAAGCGCATCATCCTCAAGATGCTACTTTTGCTTTGAGCCTGTCTTGAGTGTTTACACGCTGTTTAGCTACGATGTTTACGTTGTCTATAAGATGTCTAGCTTCAGTGTCTACAGCCTGTTTAGCCATAGACGCCAATAACTTGAGACCGTGAAACACCCTTCCGTCTAGCTAGACCATCGAGTGTCTCAGTTTGCGTCTGACTCAGTCGAGCGCTAATCGTTCTGCTTATAACCGACCTCCACTAAATATTCACATCTTTGAGATTGTGGATGGAGCTTCCGCGTCCAAGATTGCCAAGTTCTTTCTGCAGCGAACGCCCCCGTTCGCTCTTGGCTTGGAGAGCTGGGTTCCAGCCATTGCGCTGTATTGCCTGAGGCATCTTTGAGTGTGGTCTCATGGGGATGGGAGTCAGTGTAAGATGGAGATATGACTGAAAGTGGGCAAAGGCACCGTTGCTCATCGCCCACCTCCAGCAGGTATTAGGATGCTTAGAAGCAGCTCACGACTTGAAGTGGTTTTGGTTTCTTCACGTCTTGATCCCCTTCACAAGTACTCCAGATGCGCATCGCTATCCACGACCACATAGGTTCCATCCCGCAGGTCACCACCGTCGACGATTACCGAGATTATCCCTGTGTCTCCGCCAGCGAACCTCTTGAACTCGCCTGAGGTGTGGGTGTGACCCAGGACAACGCAACAGCCATCGTGCTGCGCAAACTTGATGCCATTGCGCCATATGATGCCAGTGAGGTCATTATACTTCTGGCGCTCCCTATGGCCGGTGCTCGCCTTGCGCTTGGCCTCGCTTGCCATCCAGCCCACCCGCTTGCAGAAGTGGTACCACAGCCTGGGCAGGTGGTCCACCATGTATTCAACAAAGCGGGGAGCAAAGTGGCGCAGGAGCGCCCAGTCTATGGCCCACTGATGGCCATGGGTGAAGAGATAGGTTCTACCACCAAGCTCGCTCTCAAGCCTCTTCACCACCTCGATATTGGGGGTATCTCGAAAAAGCTCCACCACCCAGGGATAAGGGTCATGATTGCCGCTGACATAATAGAATGGGTAACCATCGAGGGCTTGAACCAGCTCGTTCACCACCATCGCCCCATTGAATTTTTTTCTCCCCATGGGGAGTAGATTGAGCAGGTCCCCGCAGCCAACAATTGTGGCCCCGGCCTCCTTACCTCTTCTAATGAACTCCTTGGCCTCATCGATGAGACCATTGGGGTCGCAGTGCCAGTCCGAGCTTTCAAATATGATATCCCTCTCCATCACCCATCCAAGAGCAGACCGCAAATCTAAAACAGCCAAGGTCAAGTTACCAACCTGTCAGTTCATTTGTCAATGAATAAATGACACAGGCCTCCATCTGCTTGACCGTTGAAGCCCTAGGGCTTACTATAGGAAGTGGTGAAAGGAGAGGATGATGAAAGTTGTGGAGAGTGATGAAGGCGAGATTCTGGATATCGAGCTCAATGAAGACTTCCTGAGGAGAAACAGGGAGCTAGCGGAAGAAAATAGAAAACTCCTCGACCAACATAATGTCCGTGCCATAGATGTCATGGGCTCCATAGGCTCAGGCAAGACCTCCTTAATCATGCACTTGGTAACTCGCTTAAGCGGTAGGCATAAAATAGCGGCCATCGCAGGCGACTTGACCACGACCATAGATGCGGAGAGGATAAGCTCCTCGGGGGCGAACGTTATCGAGGTAAACACGGGAAGAGAATGCCACCTTGATGCCAATCTGGTGAGAAAGGCGTTCTCGGAGCTGAATTTAGAGGAGATTGACCTCCTTTTCATTGAAAATGTGGGCAATCTGATCTGCCCCGCTGATTTCCCCCTGGGCGCACACCAGAGAGTCGTAGTGATCTCGGTTACCGAGGGCCCTTATATGGTGGTGAAGCACCCCTTTATCTTCATCGATGCCGATGCGGTGGCGATTAACAAGATAGATCTCTCCCAAGCCATGGGGGTTAAGGTTGAACAACTGGAGCAGCAGCTTCTTGTCATAAAGCCAGGGCTGAAGGTTGCTAAGACCAACTTCATGACCGGGGAGGGGACAGAGGGGCTGATCGAGGCGCTGGGGCTTTAAGATGCATGAACTCGCCACGTCAGAGGCGATAGCCGATGTCGTTTTGGAGGAAGCGGCAAAGAGGGAGGCAAAGAAGGTATTGAGCGTCCAAATCGAGATCGGCGGGCTCTCCTTTCTTAATCCAGAGCAGGTCAGGTTTTGGTTGGAAATAAAGTTTGAGGAAACCATCGCTCACGGGGCAAAACTTGACATAAAGCTAATCCCGCCGGAGATTTCATGTCCAGGATGCGGTTATAAAGGAACACTGGAAATGAAAGATGACCCCGTCTATCATTTCGTCCTCCCCTCCCTCTCCTGCCCCCTATGTGGTTCGAGCAAGGTAGTAGTAGAGAAGGGCAGGGGATGCACGGTCAACAGAATCAAGCTGTTATGCCCATGAGGCGAAGGCAGCTACAGATAGAGGGATCACGATGAAGGGTTATCGCACACCTTCTTGGTTCCGGATGAAGAGGCTGGGCAAGAAGTCGAAGGCGGAAGCTGCGATAAAAAAGCGCAAGCCAGGCAAATCCAACAAGAAAGCGCTTTAATGTTTTATAGCCAGAAGTTGACAGTATTGGACAAGTGGCTCTGAGTCGTTTATAGTATTTATAGGGATTTGGTGCCGAAATTCCTTACGGCGCACACTGGGGGAGGAAGCGGCAAAAGAGTAACGTCGTGGAGAGTCGACAAAGGTTTTCACTACGAACAAGGGTGATCTGGGGCTCGTTGGCCCTAGGCTTGGTTGCTTCTGCTCTGGGGTTCTTCTCTTTCCAGGTGTATCATCATCATGGGCCCTTTTCCTTCGATGTGACTATTACCCGCTGGATCCAGAGCCTGGAGTTCCCCGGTCTGTATACTTTCCTCTCCTTTTTTGACGATATGGCTGCCGCCGAGCTAGGGGGCATTCTGGCTCTGGTGTTAGTCGTCCTCTTCCTGTGGCTCAAGGCCAGACCTCTGGAGGCTTTGGTGGTCTCCGCTGTTGGCAGCCTGTGGGCCATTGACAACATCATCGTGAACCTCGTAGACCGTCCTCGTCCCACCGCAGACCTTGTCCAGACGTGGGGGGCCGGTTTTGGCTACAGCTTCCCCAGTGGCCATGCAGCTGCGGCCCTTGCCTTTTATGGCCTTCTCGCCCTTATTGTATTCGTCAATGTTAAGGATAAGGTTATACGTTCTTTAGCTGTCGGTTTCGCATTCTCGATGGTTGCTCTGGTGAGCCTTTCTAGGGTCTACCTCGGCGCCCACTGGCCCAGCGATGTCCTCGGTGGCTACCTTATGGGGGCTCTCGTTTTAGGAGCCCTAGGCTGGTTTTACCTGTCGGCTAGGGATGGGCGTCTTCCCCTTCCCAAGGTGCAACCTAGGTTGAGGGGGGACCACGGGTTACGGGTTGCCCATTCCATCGCTAGCACCGTATACCTAGATGAAGGCCGTGGATTGGCCATCAAGGAGTATAATCCCTCGTTTCCAGTGCGAGCCCTTTACTGGCTGGCTTTCCAGGCGCGGTTTCCTTACAATGGCCGCAGGGAAGCCCTCTTAGCTGCCCAATACCGGCGCAAAGTCGCTGGCCTGCTTACAAAGTATCGTTTTGGATACAACATGGTTGCTCCCATCTTGGAGATCCGAAAGGAGAACGGGCGACACCGACTGGTGACTGAGTTCATCCCGGGCAGTACACCTCGTTCTAACTGCCAGGTCGAGGGGGCGCTGCGAGAGGTGGCCGATTATTTCACCGCTGTCGGTCTTCCCACTTGGCAAGTCCTTCCCGGCAACCCCAGGGCCTATTCCAACCTTATTTTGACCCCTGAGGGGTGGTTAAAGGTCATCGACATGGAGTCTGCGCTGGTCTCTCCAGTCCAGCCGATTGCCCAGCTTGGGGGACTGCTGAGGGAGGGCCACATTCCCAGCTTTGATGATGTGGACTTCCTACGGCTACATGGCTACCTGCGCGACAATAAGGTCTCCCTGCGACAGGTCCTGAGCCGAGAAGAGTTTGAGGAGCTAGGGCAGGCAGTGGAAGCCTGCGAGAGGTACACCAAGGCGTGGAAAGCCCAGGAGCCTGCGATCTGGGGCCGCGTGGCGCGGCTTATCTATCGCATCTTCAATTTTGGGAGACTGTCCACCTGGCTGCGCTCCAAGCTTGAGGGGGCCGAAAGCACTGCCATTCGCTTCCTCCATGATGGCATGGGGCGGTGGGTGCAGGAAGGGAGGATGGCCGCTGAGGAAGCCACCGTTTTACGGTCGAACGTAGCGAGCCTTTGCGAGAGTGGAACACTATACCATCTGGGGGCTCACCTGGTTCTTAGCCTTCCCTTGCGATTTCCTTTGGGAAGCATAGTTCGGTTCTTCTGGGTGCTGGGCTTCAGGATGAGGTCCCGCTTACAGGTTGCTATGGGGCGGATCACCCCTGAGCAATATCGGATCGCCCGAGCTATACATTCGGTTCGGGTGATGCTGCTCGCGGTGGTGCCGGGACTGGGGGCTGTCAGCTACTTAGCTGCTGAGCCCATGCTAAGAGCAGGGCTTGCCCCACTTATCATCGACCAATTCCTTTACAAGCTGCCCTTCGGCCTTTATCACCGTCTCCGGCTATCTAGAATAACGGTGCTGCGGAGGAAACGCCTGCCACAAGGAGAAAAACCAGTCACCGTTGAAGGAATTTCCGTAGTTAATCTACCGTGACAATCAACGCTAGTCCTTGAAATGCCTATTCCGAAGCCCCACCATGTTTTTCTAAGGCTAAAGGTGGTTTGACCTTACTCCTCAATCTGGTGAACAGTATGATCAGGCCATAGGCTAGGCCTATAACTATGGCACCGGCAATGAGATCGATAATGAAGTGGTTACCTGTGGCTACTGTTGCAATGAGCATACACAGGGGCACTAGGACACCCACCACCTTCAACCAGATGGACTTAGCTATAAGAAAAGTGCTTATCCCGACGAGCAAGATCCAGCCAAAGTGAAGGCTAGGCATCGCGGCATAAGGATTGGAGAAGGTGCGAAAGAATGATGCGCTGTAATCTACGGAACCATATTGGGCCATGGTATCGACGAAGCCAAAACTAAGTAGCATCCGAGGAGGAGCCAAGGGATAAATGGCAAAGCATATAAACCCGATGCCAGCAGAAACGAGGAAGACATTGCGCGCCATTGAATACTGCTTTCGATGGCGGTTGTACGCCCAGATGGCGAAGATGATGAGCACTGGGTAATAGAAGTAGGTATATACTGCGTTTGCGGCGTCAACCCAGAAGGAGCTTTTGAGGAACCAGGACTGGATGTGCGGCTCCCAGAAAAACCCCAGATACCTCTCGAGATCAACGATATCCCAGGCATTTTGCACTGCTGTAACCACTCTATCTGGCAAGCTGCCACGGGTGAGCCAGTAGGTCCCGTAGACACATAGGATTAGCGCCACCTCTCTAAGGCCACCGCGCCACCGAAACAGGCCTATCCTTTGCCGTACTTGAACTCGCTCCATTT
>JADFVG010000062.1 GCA_015222405.1 Chloroflexota bacterium | reverse complement strand
TCACCAGCTATGCCGATGCAGGCCACGTTGAACTCCTCACCCAGTTCTTCCTTAATCAACCTGTCTGTTTCACTAACACCTCTGCCCCATAGATTGTTGGCGTCCCTAAGTTCCGCTTTGCCGTCGTCTATTACCAGGTAGACCGGCTTCGGTGATATGCCCCTGAAGACAATCCCATCGAAGCCTGAGTTTTTCAGATACACTCCCCAGCTACCCCCCGAGTTTGCCTCTCCCCAGAAACCTGTTAGAGGCGACTTGGTAACTACGCAGTATCTTCCGGCGCTTGGCGATTCTGTGCCCGTCAGGGGCCCGGTCAT
Source organism: Chloroflexota bacterium (assembly GCA_015222405.1). Taxonomy (GTDB): domain Bacteria; phylum Chloroflexota; class Dehalococcoidia; order E44-bin15; family E44-bin15; genus JADFVG01. Next base: position 3,355 of record JADFVG010000062.1, on the reverse strand, counting down.
AAAGATGAGCTCATTGTCGGGTCCGAGCGGGTCAGCGCCCTTGGGCACTTCGTCAAAAAGGTATTTGGTTGCCAGCCCGCTCCCGCCCAAGAACATCTTGCATTCTTCTTCTTTCAGGTTTTGCTCAGAGATTCTGCCATTTGTTAGATCAACTCTCAAAATCCTGCCCATGTAACCGAACATGTTTGCTCCCCTCCTTCTATTCGCTCGCATGTGCTTCTAAGACGGCCTTCTTCACTTTTCGAATTCCGCGTTCACAGCGTCAAGTCGCCGCACAAGGTGGATTGTCTCAAACGGCGTCTGCGTCAGTTTGAGGACTCGTTTCAGTATCGTCTCATCAGGTGCCTCCCACTCGCAAAAGTGCTTCTTTCCAGCGAAATCAGAGTAACTACACCTCCAGCAGACGTCCTTTGGTGCGTAGTTGGGAAAGGCCTTAGCCCTTGCAATCAACTCCTCCTCAGTAAACGGCGCCTTATGAACAACGATAAAACGCGGCATTCTCCTCACCTCCTTATGGTTCCCTCGAAAGCTCTTGAAGTTAGCACGATCGCTCCTGTAAAGCTAAAAATCTATGCTCTTTCCCTCGTATGTGTAGTTGAAAAACCTCTCGGTTTCCGCAACATTAGGTATTCTGGCACTAACAATTAGCGAGCCATCGGCCATAACATTGTCTATTAGCCTCTCCATCGCCTTGTTAAAGCTATCCAATGGAATACCCGCCTCTTTAAGGCTCACGGGCTGATGAATCTCACGAGCCAGTTCTCTTATGGTTTGAGCCAGAATCGCTGCTGCCGTTTTTCCCTGAGGTACTTCTAGTTTGATAGCGTAAGCTATCTCTGCCCAAAGCTCTTCGCGAACTTCACCTATGAACTCGATGGTGTATGGCAGAAACAATCCCACCGCTCTACCGTGCGGCGTATGAAAAACAGCACCCAAAGAATGACCTGCTGCGTGAGCCATAGCTGTCAGTGCGTTTACGAAGCCGATGCCTGCCATGCATGCTGCGTTGTGCATCTTTTCCCTGGCTTCCATGTCATCCCCATTTCTCACCGCTCTAGGAAGATACCGGAAAACGAGCTGTATAGCTCTGATACAGAGACCGTCTGCGAAGTCGTTCTTCCAGGCACACGTATATCCTTCGATTGCGTGAGTGAGTGCGTCAATCCCTGTGTCTGCCGTAATCTGAGGAGGCATCGCCCGTGCCATTTCTGGGTCGACAATGGCAATGTCCGGGACGATCTCCCGGTTAATAAGACTCAGCTTCCTTTGGTCCGCCGTATCGGTAAGTACGACGACAAACGTTGCCTCGGCACCCGTGCCCGAAGTCGTGGCTATACAAACAAGCTTGCACTTGGCACCCAGCCCCAAGTCCGAAATAAATGGGTTTATCTCCTCTGCCTTTATGTCTGGCCTTTCATACTCGACCCTCATCGCCTTGGCTGCATCCATAACCGAACCGCCACCCACAGCAACAATCAAGTCCGGCCCATACTGGTTCACCAGAGCCACGCCCTTCTGTACCGTCTGCAGCGACGGATCGGGCTCAACCTCATCAAAGATGGTGGCCTGTATCCCCGCTTGGGCAAGTTGTTCCTTGACCTTATCAATTAGACCTAAGTTTACTATGTTTTTGTCGGTAACTATGAAAGCCGTTTTTCCTTTTAGTTCAGCTAGGTGACTCAGCGCATCTTGTCCAAAAACCACCTCAGGAACCACGAAGTACCACATAGCCATCTCCTCTCGAAAAGGTTGCTACGTTTCCAGGACAACATTATGTCAACAGGCAGCAGTTATTGTCAGCCTACTTGTAGCTTCACACTATATAGATGTTTAATCAGGGAATACGGTGTCAAATGAGGTCATGCAATTTACCAGTTCCACGGTTGCCCTGGGCATTTTCATAATTTGAGCCATATCACCTTTGACCTTAATCTTGCCCGTCATCATGGACTGCACTGCGTCAACCTTCTTGTCCAGTATCTGCTTCATGTTGGTGAATGGACCAAAAATGCGGTACTTCGGAGACTTCTCACCCTCATCTTCGATCCCCGATGCCTCACGGCATTCGCCATGCCACAGGTCAAGATATACGATGTGCCTGTGTGTGTATGATGCGTCAGGCTCTACGATAATGTACAGGTCTCCCTCCCAGTTCTTGGCTGCCTCTTTGTATGCCTGACTAGTTTCCACAGCCTTTTTCAGTGTATCCGCCCATTCTTGCGTTCCAAACAAAACAGCCATTTTCTAAACCTCCTCCTGATGAATTGCCGCTGTCAATTATGCCATCTTTCGCTTACTCAAGAAATATTACATAGACAATACCACCTCCTTCCTGACGATCGATGGCTTATATCCAGCAGTCATTGACGACTCAGACTACCCTATTTCAGTACCATTATGTTTGAAATCTTGAGCAATAGTAAAGGATTGCCCCCGGACTTCAACTTGCGGGTGAGCAAAGCCACTATGGGATTGAGTTGACCAGAGGTAATATGTGCTAGATTCTCAAACCCGGCTTCCATATAGGCTGTCGGCTTTTCGACGGCATCATTCTGTATCTCTATCTCACCTCCCTTGAGAATAAGCGTCACAGCTACACCGGAGGTGGCTTCCTTTATGACCACGCTAGCACTAAGCTTGCGCACGCTCCTGTATTTCCCGGGGTCCTTGATGTTCTGATCCAGAATCTCCTTGAGCATGGCGCCCAGGCCGTTAAGCTCCTCCCCCTTCTTTACCCTAACCTCAGTCATTCCTAATCACACTCCTTCGATGCGTGCGCCATGTTACAATACTACAATGTTCATAGTATAGTAAAGGCATTCTTGTGGCAAACAGTACGGCCAGCAAAGACATCGCCCGCCGCATTGTCGAGTCAGCAGAGGCATATCTCACCCCAGATGGGAAAAGACATACTGTCATTAACTTGAAAACAGTGGCATCCATCTCGCGTTCCAGGAGAATATCGACTATAGACGTAGAAACGGCCGCGTTAAGGCAGGGGGTTATCCCCGTGCGATATCTCCGAAATATAGGCACAATCGGTTCGAATGGGCAAATCAAGCTACTGGCATCAACCGTGGCCGTCGTAGGAGCAGGGGGGTTAGGTGGCACAATAGTCGAGTTGTTGGCCAGGCAAGGAGTAGGCCATCTGGTTGTCATCGATGATGACTGCTTTACCGAGCGGGATTTGAACAGGCAAATCATGTCCACGGAGGGAAATCTGGGCCAGCCGAAGGTCACCGTTGCCGCCAGGAGAACCAGGGAGATAAACTCAGCGATCACAGTCACTACATATCGCGAAAGGCTAACCAGGGAGAACGCGCGCAGGCTCCTTAGCGGTGCCCATGTAGTAGCT
>JADFVG010000061.1 GCA_015222405.1 Chloroflexota bacterium | reverse complement strand
TCTATAAACTCTGGAATTATGAGGCAACTATTAAAGAACTTGCGGAGGAACTCATCGCCATCAAGTGTAGAAGTGCCCTCCAAATTATCGGAATCTGGAGCATATAAACTTTCTAGGTGTTTCTTGATAGCGTCAGCATCACAGGCAATAAGAAAAACACACTTTTTCTGTTCCAAGAAAGTTTTTATGGTGGATAGAAGTTCTATGGCTTTTTCACAAGACACACGATCCAAATTATCAATTACGATAAGTAGTTTTTTTGCTGCTACTTGGTTAATGATCTTCTTGAACTCCATTTCAAACTCGTGAGGATCTTGGAAGCGATCAGTCGTTGTGGTTATAGTTTCAGTAGTAACAGATTGTTGCAGTAGCCACAGGAGAATTCCTACTATTAGCCCTCCCCCTATAACAGTAGAGAGATACGTTCCAAAGTTATTTGGGGACAGTGCATGTATAAGGAAACCGCCTGCTAATAGTGTTGCCAAGATTAGGAGCAAAGCCCATAATAGTGACCAATTGGGCTTGATGCCGCTCCGGAATGTTCTTGATATTGGTACCCGCAGATTCTCACTGAGTTTAACACTGGTACTTAGATATTGTTTTTCATCTTCCTTTTCTTGTAGCTGATTTATAGTGTCTTGTAAGAAAGTCCTTCGGAGCGCATCTCCCTCATGTTTCCATGCATCAATCCTAACGACAGCGATTTCTGTAGCATGGAATTTGTTTTTTAGAGCATCAAGTATGGTCGTCTTTCCAGTACCCCATTTCCCAAATAAACCTATTGTGAAAGGCGTTGGACACGTAAGTACCACCTTCTTCAGAGTTTTCACAATGCTGGGGTGCCCGAAGCGCATCTCTTGTTCCCTATCCGCACCGAGAGGCTGGTCGGAAAGAAACTTTATTTCTTGTGTTTGAGAGAGCTTATTGTTATTTTTTGTATTTTCCATGAGTTTTTCTCTTTATACTCAGCTAAAACACCTCTCACCCTCATTATATCACCAGTCAAGCACGTTTACGATATGCCTACCGGGACGCCCAAGTGTAATTTGAAGTAGAATATAACTGACTATGACTGACAAACAATCTTCTAAAGAATCACCAAAGCAACCTCGAAATCCTAAAGTGGCTGTGCTTAAAGATCTTAAATCATCCAAAGTTTCAAAGAAATAGCCACACTACCAATGATATTGTCTCTATAGCTAGTAATGGGACAGTACACGATAACGCTCGTCCTTTGCTCTTAACAATCTTGTAGTTCGAATTAAAATCCTTTTCTACGTATTTCCAATATTTCTCCTTTGTCTCCTCAGGTTCAAGTTCCCAGTAGTCTTCCCTCAATATCAGTGGTGAATCACTAACAAAGAGCCATTGCGGACGAATCACCCATAGGCTCCTTACCAGTATGGCAATAAAGCTGATAAATGCGAGAACGAACGGAATTAAGGTCGCATCTAATCGCACCTTCTCCGCAAGTGCGGTGGTAACGCCAATGATTATGTGGCAAAAATCCCAATAATCTTAGCATCTAAACTATCCGCTTCTTTGGTGAGTTGTTCTGGCGCCATTCGTCCCCATTCATACGTTAAGTCTCGGCTTGGATATTTCATTTATTCTAACCTCCTTACTTAAACAAATACTTACAGAATAATTTAGATTAGACTTATACGCAATAAAACCGGGACGATTATGCCCTCGCATCGACCAAGATAGTCTTAGGATAAAATGGTGCGGTTTGTACAGTGAACCAGATCGTCGTTCTCCACTGCAAACAGAGGGTTAAACAAAACTGACAATTGTTCAGTGGATAACGTTGTCGTATAATTAGGGACGATGACTGTAGCAGAGATACATGGCAAAATATCTGAAACAGGCACAAATCTTTCCGAACGCATGGAGGACCTCCTTACTTCTGATATTTTCGGCTGTATGAGATATCTGCCAGCTCAGAAAGCCCTGATTCCATTCTTGCAGATGGCCTGCTCGCTTCATGGCAATATCCTTACAATCCAGGGTGAAGTCATCAGGGTCCACTATTCATTCTGGCCTTGGCTGAAATCAGCAAAACGCATTCCTTGTGAACCAGATGTGGTACTTGGTCTTGAAACGGAAGAAAACCACGTGCACTTGGTATTGATTGAAGCCAAGTACTATTCAGGACTTTCCAGCGAGGAAGACGAGCGAGTTGAACCAAACGACCAGTTAGCTCGTGAGCTTGATAATCTAGACGTGTTGTCCGGCGCAACTCTAGGCTGGGGAACACATTTAGAAATCGCTTCACGCGTGCTTCTTTTCGTGACCCAGGACATGGGAATTCCCCACGACCTGCTGGTGAAATCGCTGGCTGAGTACGCACGTAAACGGAACAAACACGGTGATATATTTTGGGCATCATGGAGGTTTTTGCCGTCCATTCTAGAGAGAAACCTTGAGAAAGAAAGCGCTCCAGAGAATGGGGCTGTAATGGCCGATATGCTCGCATTATTATTGAGGAAAGGACTTATAATGTTCGGTGGGGTGGATCCCATCACTAAGTATTTCGCTTTACCCCAGTTCTACCACTTTACTCCGACCAAGTATTCATGGCCGGTTATTCCGGAGTCTTTAGATATTGATTATGTATTCGAGGTGACGAGATGACTGAAACTATGAGAACCCCAACAAGGGCTTTATTTGAGTCTCTAGCAAAATTATACAAACAGGGGCAGCTACTGCTTATGGACAGTGACCGACTCATGGGGGAGCGAGGTTGGACACCGAGGCACAGTAATGCCATAGCTGAGTTATCCTACTCCATGAACGCACCACAGCGTTGGTTTGCCCGCTGGGCAATGCGCTTCTATATCCCCGCCGCGACAGAGGAAAAGGAACAATCGGTAGACCGTATGCTGTTTGTTAGTATCCATTTCGCTTCAGATGTTGGCTCAAGCATGGAAACAAGTGTTGATGACCCTCTCGTCTGCGCAGGAAGGCTCATATACGAGAAACCTATGACAGAGAAAGAGGCAGGCCAAACATATGATTACTGGATGTGTAAGTATTGGTTTATTGGTAAGCCTCACGATACTTTGGGAGGTTGGCGCAAAACTGGACAGTCACGGTGGTATGAGAATCTGAAGGGTTCAGAGGCATTCGCAGTCCCGCTCTATCAGATAACTACTAGTGAGAAGCTGAAGGAGTTGGTTATTAACCCCTTGCTCGCTGTCCAGGAGAAGGAAGAGGGAGTCACGTAACAATCGAACCCCGGTAAAGTTAGGCCGCAGCACCGAGTAACAATAACTCATCTTGTTACGCGATTGGTGGTACCAAAGAACTCACGAAAAGGCTACCATTAGTCTCAGTCACGATCCTGATGATAGAGATATATCATTTCCTCAAGTAGCCAATACAGACTCAAGAATTCATAAAACAGCCTGCCGAAGAAGTGTCCGCCTACTAGGCTCTTGTTTGCCCCTTCGACAGCCTCAATATCAGTAAGCTCTATTGGGAACTTAGTCCACTCGTTCGTGATCTTAACGGATATCCCGTGACTGCTTAGTCTATCCTCAATGACTTTAGTTTCAACTACCAAAAGAAGCATGAGCTTGCCGGAGCAGAATTCATACCAGGCCTCGGGGTCGTATATGGACAGTGAAAATGGGTAATACCCCAGTCCGGAGTATTTCAATTCATTCGTAAAGGAAACGATAACTGAGCCTGGCGGCTTATCAATTAGCGTGCCTAACACCTTCCTGTCAGCGACGTATGTTGCCCCGTAATAAAGACCAGGCTCTATTTCCTCCATGCAATATTTATCTACCCTCTCACGTGCGCGTGAGATTATTGCGTTCAGCCTATTCCTGTGATCCACCTCTGGCCTATGAATTGATACACGCGTGAATTCACCCTCTACACCTCCGATTGCATGGAATTTATCGGACTTGCCGGACGTGAGGTATTCTGCAATATCCTCCAATTCGGACTTTTGCCGTTGAACCCGAGCGTTTCCCTTACGACCTGATTTGGCTTCTATGAATAGTTTTCTTCCGTTTGCGAGTATGGTAATGTCCCCGTAGCGCAAGCAATTCGTCAAGTCGTTGAGTATTGCGATGTGCCCTGAAGAAAAAGCTAGGCGGAGAATCCTCAGCTCAAAGTCCAGCCCCGCCTTTCCAGAAATAAAACCCGCATGTTCCTTAAAGGACAAAGGTTTGATGTCCCATTTGTCGAAATAAATGAACGCAAGGCCATCGACTATCGTTCTAAACGTAATAAGAAGAAGTTGGTACTCTTTAATTCGACTGCTATGCCAAGAAATAGCATTCTTAATTCGTTTGGCTTCTACTTTATCGATTCTAGATTTCCTTCCCAAACTGAGACGTCTGCGGAGTTCTTTAATTAACCTTCGGTGTTCACGAATCTTCGTTTCGATGCGCACGAGCATAGTCAAGACATTCTCTTGTACCAATAAACATTTGTGCTTGTTGGTGAAGGGATTCTCCTGTAACTCGCGGAGCAGATGGGCTAATTTCAACAGCGATTTTTTATAGTATCCATACATGTCAAGACAAGGCTACTGGAACTGAAGTTTGATGTCAATCGTAGTTGAAAATTTGCGGGGTTAAATGGAAGAAACGATTGGAAGCAACACCAATTCAGAATCGTGAATACACTTTTCGGTATACCAGCTTACGCAATTTCATCCCTGGGGCAAGACCCTTTGGGATCATAGGGTGACCGCTCTGTCCCAGCATGCTACAAGCTCCTCCAGGAAATCACCATTTCGCACGGCTGTACGGATTTCCTCCCCCGTGATGGGCACGATCAGTGTCTCCTCTCTGCTTCCGCGCAGCATCTCTTTGGTGACTGTGCTCGTGAACCCGTTCCAGGAGATTAAGAAGCCCAAAGAGTTTCTGCGATTTCTGTTCTCAAGCTTCTCACGAAAGATGACGAATTCGTCTTTGCCACACTTGGCATTCCAGTTCTTACACTCCGCCAACAAGAGAGCCGATTCTCGGCGGAGACGGGGCTCAGTGCTGTCATTGAGGATGGAGATGTCGATCTCTTCGCTCTCTGTCCGAAGCCGACCCGTCACACTGAAACCGGGAACCTGTTCGAATAGTCGGCTGGCGAGTTCCTCAAGACTCCGTCCCTTGTCATCAGTTGTAGTGGCAGTGTCAACCTTCTCGACTAAGGCATCCAAAGGCTCGGACCCCCAGCCCGAAAGGCGAGATGCGACCTCTGCGATCCGCTTGCCGACCTCGTCGGCTGCGCGGTTAGCCGCCTGTTCGAGTTCGTTGGAAATCTTGCGAGCGACTTCGAAGGCCTTTGCGGGATTGGCTTCGCCAGTCTTGATAATGTAGAGGAGCTGAATATATGCCCCGTCGTCATCCCAGTGACTTAGCTCCACATCTTTCCGAAGGCGTTGCCGAGTTTCGACAGCTCGTCGCACCAGGTCCATATACTGCTCAAGTCCGAGGGGAGCGTACCAATACTTGCGAGTCCAAATGTGCTCTGCTTCGGCCTCAAGTATTGCACCTCGCCTGTAAAGGCGGCCCTCCCAGTCGAGATGAACGATGTGGTCCTTCAGTGTCCCAATCTGAAAGGAAACGCCCTCCGGGATCTCGTCGAGCTTCAGCTTCGCAAGAACGGACGTGGGGATGACCACAGGTTCCTCATCATCCACCGCTTCTGCAAGTAACTTTCGAACATCTTCTACTTTCATGACATGCTCACTATATGCTCAACATATAGGTTCGGCGCCGGTACCGCTTCATGTGTCGAGGGATCCATCCCATTCTGCCCCCATGACCCATGCGAGCGCAGACATTCTACCGCTCAGCAGACCCCACTCGAAGTCATCCCAGCCCAGATTTTCCCTGCCGTATTTCTTTTCAATTCTCTTAGCAGCCCGCATCGCCTTCTTCAGGATGGGCTTCTGCTCCTCCGTTAGCGGTTGCTCGCCACTCTTGATCTTCTCAAGCCAGACTTGGTGCCTATTCCACCAAACCTTGTCCCAGAATTCGTTGTAGGTCTCCAAGATGTATTTGTCGTTACGTCGCAATAGGAGCGGCCATTCTTTACCCGGATTTTCGTCATCGGGAATCCATTCCACTTTGTCGCCGTTCTTGGTGTAGCCGATTCTGTGGCCGTTAGGTCCCACCTCTCCCGGCTTGACGGGATCGGTAGTCTCGGCTTTCGTCCGTCGTCGTCTAAAGCCAGTGTCGTGCTCCCTTATAAAGTCACGATTCAGTTCCTCGATTTCTGACATCAGGTCAGGATCGAACCGGGCGATCTCGATTCCGGCCGCACGGAGCCGCAACTCGCCACGGCCGCGAATCCGGTTGTTGGGATCCAGAATACCGATGAATACTCGCTTGATCCGCCTCTCGATTATGCGATCAGCACAGGCAATCTTAGGGTGGTTTCGCGACGTGCACGGCTCCAAAGTCGTAAAGAGTGTCGCGCCTGCCAATGTCTTCTCGGCTAGTTTCCTTTCGAGAAGCGTGAACTCTGCATGCTCTCCTGGGGCCAACTCTCCTCGGAACGCTTGCCCAAGTACCCTGCCATCACGGGCAACGACCGCTCCGACTTTTGGAGAGATCTTACCTGGTTCGCTCCTGCACTTCCGCGCAAGATCTATCGCCCTGAGCATTAGTTGCCTGTCGCTTGCTTTCACGGGCAATCGGTCAGAAAGCATCACCTTTGCCATTTACGCCGCCTTTCGTGGCTGGCTACTTGAGGGACAGTTCCCAGACTTTTATTTGAGAACAAAGGACTGAACTCTCACAACTCCTCATATCATATCACACCAAAGAATGGTTTGTTGATCAATCCTACGACCAAGGTTATACCCCGCTATCTTCGGTAAGACCTTCACTCCTGTCACACCGTCACAATTAGCTTCAAAGTCCTGTGAAGGTTTTAAGGGAATAGGCTGGTGTGAATAATATTCACTCTCCACATACAAGCTATCGCAGATTTGTTGAGGAAATGAGTAACAATCGTCCATAATGTGCAATTCAAATGAAGAAGCTGGGCATCTTAGCTAGATTACCCAGCCTCCCCAACAAATCACGCACTCATGATATCAGCTTTAACTCTTGCCAATCCTGAACATCTTAGTACCACACGTTGGGCACACGCCTTGTGTGGCAGGCTTACCATTCTTCATGGTTATGGCTCTGGCATCCTTCATCTCCCTCTTGGTACGACATTTCATACAGTATGCTTGCATTTGGTTTACCTCCTTTTGGTTATCTGGATATCAACGTTAAACTATTCTATCCTGCAATGTCAATAGTCCCAGAAACTTAATTTACGGGTCACATTCACTTAAATTCTCCTGCCAGGGGCCAGATAAGTTAGACCAAGTCTGGTCCGGCAGGGTTCTGTTTTTCTGCTGTTTGAGCGACGCTCTGTAGTCAAAATCCAGGCCCCTTAAACCTTTTCTGAAAGTTAGGATACCTTTTGACCCCACTCGTAACCCCAGCCAGCCGCCACACCCCTTGCTGACAGCGTTTAAGACCCATGCCTTGGCGACCTTAAAGGGGCGAGACGCTCCTTCAGTGTTAAAGAGGCTTTGCCTCTCTTGATTACCCGATAATAAGGAGTAGCCTGAAATTGACAAAATCAAGCTTGATTATAGTGTGCGTATAATGAACGTTATACGCTTGACAAGCTACGCAATATATGTTACTTTAATTATACGAAAAGCATATAATGCTTTTTGAATATAAAAAAGGGGGATAACACGATGGCGGACAAATCAAGACTAGAGGCGTTACTTGAGAAGCAACGCAAGCTAGAGGGGGACATTGAGGCGGAGAAGGCAAAAGAGGAAGCCACCAAAGTCCTGAATGGTATCGGGGCGGATGTGGCAACCCTTGTCCAGCAATCAGCGGACAAAGCCAAAGTGGATGTCAAGGTTCTCCACGGAAAGTTCTTCGCCTTGACGGTGGATGATGGCGGGAAGCTATCGGTTGAGGTAGTTACCAAAGCCCGCAAGTCAAACGGTGGCACAAAGTCCACTGGTGGCAACGGCAACGGTAACGGTCAATACGAATACTTCCTTGCGGATGGCAGAGGCGGTTTTGAGTCTATCCAGAAGGCGATGGATGAGCTGGGGATACCAGAGGCCAATAGGCCAAAGCACAATCGCTATGACAGGCTATCAGCCGACTGGCAGAAAAAGATTATCCGCAAGGCAAAGGCCACCGAGCCAAAGGCCACCGAGCAAGCGGAGAGCTAGAGGCCAATACAATTGAATAGCCCAAAGCCAGCGGGACAGGTGAAACACCCTGTCCCGCAAAGGCGTGCATTAAAACCCCCAAGTCTGGGGGAGAGGATACGGAGACGGTTTTCTCCCTCAGAGTTGGGGGTCTTAATATCCCCAGGGATAGAGGTCGACTATCCCGGACAGCACTACGAAAGGGGGAAACAAATTGCCAAGGACACAGGTCAACAAGTATCCTTGCCCCTACTGTCCATACGAGGCTTGGTCGGAGAAAGACCTGGAAGACCATAAGCGGTTCGCCCACGGGGACACAGGCCAAGACCAGGGAGAGGACAAGTCCGAACCCCAAGAGGTATCCCCACAGCCAGAGCCTCCAAAGGCGGTAGAGGTAACCCCTCCCACAGAAGAAGTCTCCCCGCAAGTAGAGACGGCAAAGCTAGAGAAGCCCGAAGGGGAAGCAGAACTCCCTCCGGGCATTTTTGTGCCTTCTCCCCAGCCCGACTTTTGGGTGTCCGAGCGGGTGGCCAGGGAACTCTACATTATCGGGAAACTCTCCGATAAAGGGGAAGCCGTCAATGTGAAAGTCCTCGGCCCCTCTGGTGTGGGGAAGACCTCGCTGGGGTGGGAGTTTGCCGCTTCCTTCAAACGCCCTTGCTTTGAGGTTCACTGGGGAATGTATCAGGAGCCGTCCGAGGTCTGGGGTAAAGACAGGCTGTCTATGGAGACGGGCACTTACTACGAGCAGGCTCGGTATGTAGACGCCCTCCAACTGCCGAAATGCGTCATCATTCTGGATGAGCCTAACCGCTGTCATCCCGAAGTCCTGAACACGAACTTTGCCCTGTGGGACTGGCGGAGAGCGGCTTGGGTTCCCGACCTCCGCAAGATGATACGAGTGGCTCCTGGAGTCGTCTTCTTCGCCTGTATGAACGAGGGAGCCGAATACATCGGGACAAACCCCATGGATAAAGCCATCAGGGAACGGTTCGGCAGGACAATCCGACTGACCTGGCCTCCGATGCGTGTGGAGACCAAGATACTTCTCAAGCGGACAGGGGTGGACAAGGAAACAGCCGAGAAGCTGGCGAAATTCGCCAGGGACGTCAGGCGTAACCCGAAAGTGGGATGCGCTCCCTCCACCAGACAACTTCTGGTGGCTGCTCAGGACGTGGTAGAGGGGCTTCCCATTCAGGAAGCGGTTATGTATGCCATCATTAACGACCTGGATGAGAATACTGACCGCCAAGCTCTTCTCCAGCATCTCCAGATAATCGGCTCCGTTGATGAAGCCTTCGTAGAAGGCAGAGAGGAGGAAGACGATGGCGACAGCACTTAGCCCAAGCATCGTGGACAAGGCTCTCGAAGAGGGACAGACCGTAGACAGGCAATCCCGGATAGCCCAACTGGAGAAGCAGTTGGCAAAGGTGCAAAAGGATATCGCTGAGCAGGAGAGGCTGGAAAAGCGGTGGCAACTTTTTGAGGGTGCGTGTAAGAAGCTGAGTCAGGAGATGGGGAAAACACTCACCAGAGAGGAACGAGATGCCATTGATGGCATTTATATCTTCCTGCACTCTGGGTGTGTGGACTTCGTTAGGCACATCCCCTCAGCCACCAGCACGGGTGAGGACAAGCGGTTGGCAAAAGACCTGGACATGGCGGAAGCTATGCACGAACTGTCATCCCTGACCAAGTAAGCGAAATAGTGGGATGTGTCAGCTGGGCATCCCACTATCGTGGGGAGTTGGCCTACCCCATTTGACAATGCTAGGCCGGAAAGGGGGGATACAGATGGCTCGCAGAGGAAGCCTGAGCGACTTCTGGCGACAGGATGCCTCGGACGACCGAGTGAGGGAACTCACCTCCGTTCTGCGTGGCTCGGATAGTCTCATCGGGGTGATGGGAAGCGGTGTCCGTGCTGTGTGGTCAACCAACGGTGAGTCCCAGACCTGGTGGGTTCGCACCAAGCAGGGAAAGCCTGCCGAAATGCGTGTCTTCCTGGACTACTCACCACTTCGGGACTTGACACCGCCTTTCTACGGAGAGTCCGTTGACGAGGTTATCGGATATGCTGCCCACGAGGGCGGACACTGTCTATGGTCTTCCGAGAGCAGTAAGAATGAGGTTGAACGCATCCTTGCTGGCTTGACGACTGGCCGTAGGATTAGAAACCTCCCCAAAGCGGTAGAAGAAGTCCTGCGGGTGGCTAATGTCCTAGAGGACGCCTTTATTGACTACCACGTTGGAGATGAGTGGCCAGTCCTGGGAGAGTATATTCGCATTTCCCGTACCAAGATAGCTGATAAGCGTCCCATAGACCTTGAACTTATCGCTCGGGACCCACGTCCCACCTACAACCAGATGGTCAACCTCTGGATAGCCTGCTCACTCTACGACTACCCACTTCCTGGAAAGATGAGTGCCAGAGTCCACAAGGCTATGACCTTCCTGATGGGCAAATCTATCCAGGCGGTCCAGACCTCCCAGCCTGGTCTCCGCCTCCAGCTCTCTGTTGATTGCTGGGAATACCTGACAGCTAACTTTCCCAAGCGGGATGACCCGCTTCCTAGACAGCAACCACCTGCCCAGCTACAGCCACAGCAGGAGAAATCCGAGCAGGGTGAGCAGGGCGAGCAGGGGGAAGCCGGCGGGGAAGGCACCGCGGGGGAAACCGGTGGGGATAAGTCCCAGGGCAAGGGCAAATCCAAAGGCAAGGGCGAAGGTAAGGAAGAAGCCGAGGAAGCCGAAGGCTTGGGACAGGGTAAAGCTGGGGAAGCTGAAGAAGAAAAGACCGAAGCTGAAGAGGCTGGCGGTTCTGGTGCTGGCGAGGCTGGCGAAGAGGGTATAGATAAGGAAGGCGAGGCAGAGCCAGAGGCAGAGCCAGAGGCAGAAGCCGAGCCAGACGAGCCAGAGCAGGAAGGTGGAGAGCAACCAGAGGAAGGCGAGGCAGAGGAAGGCGGAGAGCAGGGTGGTGATGAGCAGGGTGGTCCAGGAAATCTGGACGAGTTTGACATTCGGGACATTGAAGAAATCCCCGAAGAGCTACTCAAAGAAGTAATGGACGCCATAACTCACGAACTGGAAGACCTCAGCCGTTCAGTAGCGGAAGTCATCAATAAACCGCTGGCGGATGTTAATGCCCAGACCAAGAAAGCGGATTATGATGGGCCAGCTGCGGATAGAGTCCGACAGCAGGTAGAGGCTGAGATACAGGAAATGCGGAGAGTCTTTGACCGCCAAGCACAAGTCCAGTCCAGATACCTCAAGGGGCTGACCATTGGGAAGCTAGACCGCCGCTCACTGGCTAGAGTTGGTGCTGGCAATTTACGGGTGTTCAAGCGGAGAGAGGTATTGGAAACTCCCGACCTTGCCATTGGCCTCCTTGAAGATGTATCAGGTTCAATGCACGATAAGATGAGCTATGTCTGGGCTACGGCTTGCGTCTTTGCCGAGGGACTGATACGGAAGCGTGGCATTAACTTCCTTGCCCTGACCTACACAGGCGGATACTTTGACTGCCAGACCACGAGAATATGCGACAGGGATATGGGTCGGCTCTGCCTAGGAAATGTTGAGCAGGGTGGTGGCACTCCCTCCGGGCCAGCCATAGCCTCAATGAAGACGCTGATGGACAGGATGCCGGAAAGGCAGAAGGTTATTATCCACTTCACTGATGGCTATCCTGACGATAGATACTCCGTAATATCAGCAGTTGAGGCGTGTCGGAAAGCTGGCTATTGGGTGTGGGCTATCTCCCTCCACGGTTATGAGAGTATGTTAACCCAACAATACGGTGAGGGAAACTGGGAGACCAT